>NZ_JABXGG010000009.1:0-199591 GCF_022627875.1 Herbaspirillum sp. C7C8 | reverse complement strand
CCTGGAGCATAGCTTTGTCCAGAGACAGGTCTGCTACCAGCTTTTTGAGTTTGATATTCTCTTCTTCCAGCTGTTTTAGCCGTCGTACTTCTGACGGCCCCAATCCACCGTATTTCTTCTTCCAGTTGTAGAAGGTCGCATCCGAAATTCCCATCTTCCTGCACACCTCTTCTACCGGCGTTCCCAACTCGGCCTGCTTCAATGCGTAGGCAATCTGTTGTTCGGTAAATTTGCTTCTCTTCATGGCATGACTCCTCTTTTTGAGATCAAAAGCATGCCGGAATTTCTATTTCTAAGCGGTACTATTTATTGGGGTAGGGTCAAGGCCATCAAATTTCGCATGGAGCAGGCTGGCCTGACTGTTAAAGATCTGGAACCGTATATTGGCCGTTCCAACAGAGTCTATGAAATCCTCAATGGCAAGCGCCCCCTTACACTCGGTATGATCTGGAAGCTCAACCAGGGGCTCGGCATCCCTGCAGAAAGCTTGATCAAGCCGCCTAAAGCAGTTGCGGCATAGTCAACCTCTAAAGGTTGAAGGGGATAACGTTTCGTTACCCCATCACGATTCTTGGGGTAGTGAACCGCCCCGATTGGAGAATCAATTCGTTCGTCCCATCAGCTGCACCTCACGCCAAGACCGTACCCCGGCAATGCGCTTCCAACCGGATACAGGCAACAAGTACGTGACCTTCCGCCAAGGATCCCGAGCTTGATATAGAGCCTTCCTCGCCGCCCCCGGTGAGCCTCTCCTGCAAGAAATCCCGCATCCCAGAAGTACAGCACATGAGCCCCATGAGCTTCGATGCGAATCTCCTCCGAGGGCCAACCGGCGTCTGCCATCTCGAGCACGCGGCGCCGTCGGAAGCGGCCGCAGGTGATGTGCAGACTCCATCGCTTCACCACGATCGCGCGCGCGGTCAGGTTGTACAGGTAGATCCTGTTGCCCGGACCAGCCGCGCCGGACCACCCCAGTCCGGCATCGATGCAATGGCCCTTGCGCCATCGCCTCTGCAGCCTGAGCAGAATCAAGATGATGATGATTGCTGCAGCCCATCCAGCCGCGCTCTGAAAATCCATGATGCTGCCTCGGAAAGATGATTGGTCTGGAAAGCATGCCGGCCTGCATGCGCATCACGTCATACAGGTCCATGCCTGTCCCGCGCATGAGGCCCGGCTATTGATGGGCATCGAATCCATCGGGCAAAACACGATGTCGCATCTTTTCCTACAATCATGCCTTTGATACTTCCCCCCGCAAGCGCGTTCTGCTCCCGAGGGCGACAGGTTTCCCTGCCTGCCACCCCCAACAGAACGCCACCACGCTCCCTTCCATGAATGCGCTCACCGCCCTGCTCCTGCTGACCACCATCCAGATCGCCACTTCCTTCGCCGCCACCGCCGTGCTGACCATCTCTCCTCTGCTGGCGGACTCGCTGGCCGTGTCGGCACGCTGGGTCGGTGTCTACACGGCGCTGCTCTATGCCGCAGCAGCCTGCTCCTCGATCTGGTTCGGCAACCGCGTGCATCGGCTCGGTGCCTTCCAGGTCAGCCGCTGGTGCCTGGCACTGTGTGCGCTGGGCATGCTGCTCATCGCCAGCTCGCGGATCGCGGGCGTGTTGACCGGCAGTGTGCTCATGGGCATGGGATATGGCGGCATCACACCGGCCAGTTCGTACTTCCTGAGCCAGGGCACCTCCATCAAGCATCGCAGCCTGCTGTTCTCGATCCGGCAAAGCGGCGTGCCCGCCGGGGCTGCGCTGGCCGCCCTGGTGGTGCCGGCCATGACGCAGCATCTGGGACTGTCGTGGGCCTTCATCGCACCGGGCATCATCGGCCTGGTGGGCGCCGCAGCCTTCACCAGCCGATCCCCGCAGGAGCGCAGCCAGACAGCACAATCCCACTCCGACGCCAAACCCGCCAGCGTCTGGTCGCTCCTGGCCAGCTATCCGCCACTACGCATCCTGGCAGTGGTAGCCTTTCTGTTCTCCGGACTGCAGGTGACCACCCTGGCCATGCTGGTGCCCTTCCTGCATGGCTTCCAGCAGATGACGATCGCACAGGCAGGCTGGCTGCTCACGCTCGTGAACCTGGTGGGCGTGATCTTCCGCCTTGTCTGGGGCCGCTGCGTTGACCGTGGTGTGTCCGCGCTGCACATGCTGGCGCTCTCCGGCCTGCTCGGCACATCGGGATTCGCCATCCTGGCCTGGGCCGCCTTCGCCTCGGTACCCGCGTTCATGCTCTACCTGGCAGCGGCAGCCTTGGGTATCGCAGTCATCGCGTGGAATGGCGTTCTGTTCTCCGAGATTGCCATCGTCGTTGCGCGCGAAGAGGTGGGCCGGGCGACCGGACTGTGCGTCTTTGCCGGCTTCATCGGCGTGGTCTTGTTGCCGACCGTGCTGACCCTGGCCATCACGCAACGCTTCTGCAGCGGCCTGGTCTTTACCCTGGGCGCCCTGCTGTGCCTGCTCGCAGGCTGGCAGACCTGGCGCCGCGCACCACACCGCCACCACTGAAGCCGCGCAAGCCGGGTCAGCGGCGCGACGCCGTGGTGAAACTGCTGCGCCCCATTTCGGCGGCATTGGCCAACAGTCGCAGCCGTGCCGAGCGCCAGTCGGACAACGAACGAATGCGCTCCAGCTCGGCCTCGCTGAGTACCGATTGCGCGTTGAGCATTTCCACGATGTCGGCGCTACCTGCATCGTACTTGCGCTGCACCGATTGCAGCGCCCGTTGCGCCGCCTCCAGCAGGCTGCGCGAGGAGGCCAGGCTGCGCAAGGCCGTGGTCGCCTCAGCGTAGGTGATGGCGATGTCGCCCAGCACCTGGGCCTGGACGTCGCGCAGCTCGGCTTCGCGCAACTCTACCTGGGCCTGCGCACCGTCGATCTTGTAGTTGCGCGTAAAGCCTTCGAAGATGGGAATATTCAGATTCAGCCCGACCACGGTTTCACGATCACCGCGATTGCCGCCGCCCTGATTGGGTCGACCATTGACGAAGCGGCTGGCACTCAGATCCAGCGTCGGCAAACCCTCCGAGCGCACCACCGTCACTTTCTCACGAGCGGCTTCGACCTGGGCACGCGCCGCCAGGATGGCCGGATGGTATTGCTTGGCCGACTGCAGCCATCCCGGCAGATTCTGCTCCAACCCGAGCGGATCTTCCTCAACCTCGGAAGACAGCGTCAGCGCCGGCGCATCCCCTGCCTCATCCAGCAAGCCCAAGCCCACCGCCAGCGCTACCAGGCTGCGCCTGTGCTGACCGTTGGCGCGCGCCAGTTCCAGTTCTGCCCTGGCGACGTAACTGCGCGCCTGCAGGGTTTCCGGCAAGGCGCCCACGCCGCGCTGCTCGCGCCGGATAGCGGTCTCCAGCACCTGCCGCGCCAGCTGCAGGCCGCGCTCACGCGCCTGTACCACCGCACGGGCGCTGTGGGCGTCGTAGTACAGACCGACCGCCCCGGCCATGGCCTTTTGCAGGGCGGCATCCTGGCTGGCCAAGGCCGCCTGCAACAAGACGTCGGCGGCGCGCTGGTTGGCACTGCGGCCGCCAAAATCCAGCAGACGCCAGGTCAACGTGGCATAGAGCGTGCCGATGGAACGACTGCTGCTGCCCTGATCCGAACTCGTACTGCCACGATAGCGGCTGGCGCCAGCGCCCAGGGTGGGGAGATAGGCGGCCCGCGCCTCCCCCAGCTGCGCCGCCTGCAGTTTGATGCTGGCCCAACCAGCCTGTATCTGGGGCTGGTGACACAGTGCCAGATCCACGGCATCGGCCAGGGTCAGTACCTTGCCCGGCGCGAAGCTGCTGCTGGTACAGACCATCGGCTGTTCATCACCGGGCAAGGGCTTGCCATGGTCCAGTTCAGGCGGTCGCGCCAGCAGCGGATCGAAACGCCCAGGCTCGCCGCTACGGGCTGGTGACACCGCCAGCAACGCGGCAGCCATACCCAGGGCGGCCATCCGACGGTGCCGATGATCAGCGCTCATGCAGTGCCTCCTTCTGATGACGCAACAAGGGAGAGAAGGCATATTCAATCACCCTGCGACTACCGGTGCGGATGCCTACATTGACCGCCAGACCCGCTGACAGAGGCAGCCTGCGTCCATCCACGTCCAGGCTGTTCCTGGAGAGAACGATGCGGGCGGTATAGATCCATCCCTTCTTCTCATCCTGGATGGCATCGCGCGACACGGATACCACCCTGGCCGGGAGGGTGCCGTACTTGGTGTAGTCGAAGGCATCGACCTTCACCTCCACCTCCTGCCCCACCTCGACGAAGCCCACATCCTTGTTCTCGATCTGGGCCTCGATTTCGATGTCGCCATCCTCCGGTACGATCTGCATGAGCGGCTGGGTGGCCGCAACGACTCCGCCGATGGTGTGCGCGGCGAGCTGCTGCACCGTGCCGCTGACCGGTGCGGTCAGGCGCAGCAGCTTGCTGTGCTCTTCGGCGCGGCGCTGGTCCTGGCGGGCGCTCTCGATGATCTTCTCGGCCTCGATGCGGCTGTCGTGCGCCTCCTTCCGGGTCTGTGCCAGCAGGGCAGTCCGCTGATTGCGGGCCTCGGCCAGTTGGCCTTGTACATCCACACGCGCCTGTTCCTTCTCCAGCCAGGCATGCCTGGAAACACTATGGTCGCTCATCAGATCCCGATAGTCGCTGGCACGCTGACTGGCCAGACGCAGCGCCGCGCCGTAGCGGACGATTTCGTCATCCAGGCGCACCAGGCGGGCGTGAAAGTCCTGGTACTGCCCCTGCAACTGGCGCTGCACGGAATCCCATTGCGCTTGCGTCACGCCGGCCACCTCCTCCAGTTGCGGTGCACGCAGCTGCTGCACTGCCTGCATCATGGCCTGCGCACGTGCCGCCTGCAGGCGCGCCTGGGCCAGCACGTCGGCGGCCTTGTCGCGCTCGCTGTCACTGCTGGTGGCATCCAGTTCCATGAGCACCTCCCCGGCCTGCACGTGCTGGCCCTCGCGCACCAGCAGTGCCCGCACGCTGGCCACCTCGACCGAGGCAATGGTCTTGGTCCGGCCGGAGGGAATGACCTTGCCATTGGCACTGACGACGATATCGATCTGTCCGATCACCGACCACACCAGCGTCAACACGACCATGGCGACCAGCACCCGTGCCGTCCAGCGCAGGCTGGCCGAGTCGGGCGCTTCCTGCAGCGACAGCGCGGCCGGCAGGAACTCGGCTTCCTGCTGCTGGAACAGGCCCGCCGGATGCTGGTGGCGCTCACGCCAGGCGTGCAGGAAGCGGCGTACGTAGCGTTGCCACAAGGCCATCCAGGCCTGGGAACGATAATGCAGACTCATGCTGATCCCCCCCGAAGCGGCTTGCCCGCCTGCAACGCGTGCAGGTGCGCATAGATCCCGTTGTTTACCCGCAGCAGTTCTTCGTGGCGGCCACTCTCGACCACATTGCCGCGCTCCATCACCAGGATGCGGTCGGCCTCGCGCACCGCCGAGAGCCGGTGCGCAATGATGAGTACGGTGCGGCCGGCGCAGATCTGGCGCATGTTGTCCTGGATGATCTTTTCGGATTCATAATCCAGCGCGCTGGTGGCTTCGTCGAAGATGAGGATGCCGGGATTGCTGATCAGGGCGCGCGCAATGGCAATACGCTGGCGCTGGCCGCCGGACAGACCTGTTCCCTGCTCACCCACCAGCGTGTCGTAACCCTCGGGCAGCTCGCAGATGAAGTCATGCGCACCCGCCAGCCGGGCTGCAGCGATCACCTCCTCGATCGGCGCCGAAGGATCGACCAGGGCGATGTTGTCGCGGATGGAGCGCGAAAACAGCGTGTTCTCCTGCAGCACCACGCCGATCTGCTGACGCAGCGAAGCGGTATCGATGATGGAGATATCCTGCCCGTCCACGCTGATGCGCCCGCTCTCGCAGACATAGAGCCGCTGTACCAGCTTGGCCAGGGTACTCTTGCCGGAACCGGAACGGCCGACGATGCCGATGACCTCCCCAGGCCGGATTTCCAGCGACAGGCCACGAATGACTTCCGGTGTCTCGGGACGGTAGCGGAAGTTCACGCGGTCGAAGGCGATCGCCCCGCTCACGCGCGGCAAGCGCGTGCGATGGCCGGCGACTTCGCTGCGGGCATCGAGCACGTCGGCCAGGCGGCTCATGGAAATGCCGACCTGCTGGAAGTCGTTCCACAATTGCGCCAGCCGCAGGATGGGCGCGGCCACCTGCCCGGCCAGCATGTTGAAGGCCACCAGCTCGCCGACCGACAAGGCATTGTCGATGACCTGCTGCGCTCCCAGTCACATGATGCCCACGCCAACCAGCTTGCTGACCAGGCTCACGCCGCCGCTGGCCAACAGGCTGATGTTGGTGGTGGTCAGGCCGGCAGCCACGTAACCCGCCAGTTGCTGGTCCCACTTGCGCTGCCAGTGCGGCTCCACGGCCATGGCCTTGACGGTATCCATGCCGGTGAGGGTCTCCACCAGGAAGGACTGGTTCTCGGCGCTCTTGTTGAACTTGTCGTTCAGGCGCGCGCGCAGCAGCGGTGTGAAGATCAGCGACAGCAGCAGGTACACCGGGATGGAAGCCAGCACGATCAGGCTCAAGGGGACGCTGTACCAAAGCATCACCGCCAGGAAGATGAAGGAAAACACCAGATCCAGCACCAGCGTCATGGCATTGCCGGTGAGGAAGCTGCGGATGTTCTCCAGCTCGCGCACGCGGGCAATCGAATCGCCCGCGCGACGCACCTGGAAGTAAGCCAGCGGCAGGCTCAGCAAATGGGCAAACAGGCGCGCCCCCAGCTCCACATCGATCTTGCTGCTGGCCTTGGCGAAGATGGCGGTGCGGATGCCATTGAGCAAGGCCTCGAAAATGGTGGCGGCGACCAAGCCGACTGCAATCACGTTCAAGGTCATCATGGCGTGATTGACCAGCACCTTGTCCATCACCACCTGGAAGAACAGCGGCGTGACCAGGCCGATGATCTGCAGCACCAGCGAGATCAGCAAGACCTCGCCCAGCACCTTGCGGTACTTGACCACGGCCGGAATGAACCAGGTGAAGTCGAAGCGCGCCGATTCAGCGGCATAGCTCGCCTTGCTGGTCATGAGGATCACCTGGCCGCACCAGAAGGCGGCAAATTCCGCGCGTGACATCACCTGCGGCGCTTGTCCCGGCCGTTGGATCAGCATGCGCGCGGCGGCCACGGGCTGGCTGGGATCGGTTTCGATCTTGGCCAGTACGAAGAAACGGCCGGCATGGTCGATGCCGATGGCCGGCAAGGGGGTGCGCTCCAGGCGCGCGGGATGCTGGCGGATGCAGCGTGCCTTCATGCCCAGCATGCGCGCACCCAGGAGGATGTTCTGCACACCGAAGGGCTGACGGCCGAAGCGGTGCTGCAATTGTTGCGCATCGGCAGCGATGCCATGCAGCCTGGCCAGCAGGATCAGGCACAGCAGGCCGCTGTCCGTGCCGGCCTGGCCGGGGTCGTTATCACTCTGGTTCATAGAATTCCCGAAGATGGCGAGACGGCTGTCGTCGTGATCGAAGGCGCGAAGGCACTGCCGTGCCCGTCCACATGCCCGTTCAGTGGTTGACTGTCAGCAGGACCTTGCCCGTCGCGCTGGACTGGCCACTGCTCCATTCGGCCTGCAAGGGCGGCGGCGGTGCGAAGCTGGCCATGGCCTGCACCAGTTGGGCCACATCAGTGTCGTAGAGCGTATAACCGTCGGCAGTGCAGATGCGCTCGATGTGATGATCGGTACCGCTCTTGCCGCCCACGTACCAGTCCTTGATGGTGACGCCGTCCTTGCTGCCCAGCACATCGATCTGCAGATCCTGGCCGGCCTGGCTGAACCAGAGGTCGGTCTGGTTGATGTCCTTGAACTGCAGGACGTCCTGGTTGCCGCTTGTGGCATCGCTGTCGATGATCTGGTCGCGACCATCGCCACGGGCAAAGACATAGGTATCGTTGCCGGCGCCGCCGATGAGGATATCGTCGCCCCGTCCACCGGTGAGGATGTTGCTGCCGCGGTTACCCGTGATCACGTTGTCCAGCGCATTGCCGGTGGCATCGATGTTCTCGTTGCGGACCTTGATGGGATCAAGCGTATAGACCATGTTGGCGCCGTATGCGTCGGCCACATTGCGCATGTCGTCGGCCGACAGGTAGCGGTTGGCATCACTGGCCTGGCCGCGTCCGGAGTCGGCGATATAGAAGCCGAGCACGTTGCCGCTGTCGGCATCGCAAGCCACGCCGGTGACCGTCACCACATGGTTGAGAACACCGCCCTGGATATAGTCAGGATCGCCCCACAGCTTGCCGGCATTGACGGCGATCAGGACGCCGCGGCCATCCTTGAGCAGACTGGCCAGCCTGGCCTGGTCATACCCATTGCTGTAATCAGCCTGCAGGCCAAAGCTCTTGAGCAGGTTCACCTGATCGTACTGATTGCAGCCCCCGCGCGTAGCGTCGCTGCTGCCCTGCGTACGGCACCAGCCATTGGCGATGGCGCGCTTGACCACATCGGCCTCGGTCTCCTGCAGGCCGGACATGATGCAGATGTTGGCCACGCTGGTCTCGCCGCAGGTGCCCTTGTAGCCGGGCACTTCGTCGCCCTGCGAATAGTCCAGGTCGTAATTGCGCGGAAAGCCATACACCAGCACGGCCTTGCCGTTGATGGTCTCGGCTTGTGCGCTGGTGCTGTCCATCAGGCTCAGGTTTTCCAGGTTGTCGCCCAGGGTATGGCTGATCTTGGCGCGGACGGTATCGATCCCTTCGCCGGCCATCTCCACCACCTTGTCGCCGATGTTGTCGACCACATAGGTGTCGTTGCCCTGGCCGCCGATGAGGGTGTCGGCCCCCTGGCCACCGTCGAGCAGATTGTCAGCGCTGTTGCCGGTGATCAGGTTGTCAAGGGTATTGCCAGTGCCATTGAAGTTGCCACCTTCGGCCAGGTGCAGATCCTCCACGTTGGCCGTGAGCGCGTAGTCGCAGGAGGCGATGACGGTATCGTGGCCATCGTTGGCATCCTCGGCCACACTGTCACCACTGCAGTCCACGACATAGGTATCGTCCCCCTTGCCGCCTTCCATGTAGTCGTTGCCGGCACCACCGTCGAGCAGGTCGTTGCCCACGCCGGCGTACAGGGTGTCATTGCCGGTGCCGCCATAAAGCAGGTCGTTGCCACCGATGTCATTGGTGACTGCGGCGTAGGCGCGCATGTAGTCACCATAGAGCACATCATCGCCGTCGCCGCCTTGCAGGACATCGTTGCCAGCGCCGCCATAAAGGTAGTCGTTGCCCTGGTCACCATAGAGCTTGTCATCGCCGTCGTCTCCGTTGATGGTGTCCTCACCCGTCCCGCCCCATAGCTGGTCGTTGCCGAAGCCACCCGAGATCCTGTCATTACCGGCGCCGCCGACGATCTGGTCGTCATCGCTCTGCCCGGCCTGCAGCGCATTGACACCCTTGAGAATCAGGTCATTGCCGTACAACTGGTCATCGCCATCACCGCCCCAGATGCGATCATTGCCCAGGCCACTAAAAATACGGTCGGCACCGGCACCGCCTGAGAGCAGATCATTACCGTCATCGCCAACCAACTGGTCGTCGCCGTTTTCGCCATAGAGCTGGTCGTCGCCCTCCTTCCCCCACAAGAGATCCTTGCCATCGCCGCCCCACAGAGTGTCATCGGCCTTGCTGCCATTGATCATGTCGTCACCGCCACCACCGGCCAACTGTCTGAAGGGCCCGGCCTGGACGTTGACGTTGTAGTTGGAGGTCCCCAGGTTGGGATCGAGCAGGTCATTGCCGTCGGTACCGATCAGACAGCCGGGGCTGCTGTTGAGCGCCTTGATCTGGTCCGGTCCGAAGTTCACCGTGCGGCCATTGTCGAGCTTGAAGGCACTGCCATCGTCACGCAGGTCGCGGAAATGGCTGTCGGGGACCGGTGGCTCCGCAGGTGCCTCCACATAGACCGCAGCGGGCGGCGCCACGTAGGCGCTTGGTGCGGGCACAGGTAGCGCCGCCACTGCGGGAGTGCTGGCCGGTACCGCAGGCGAGACGCGCTGTGCCGGAACCGGGACAGGGATACATACCGGAGGCGGAACGAGCGAGGAGATCGGCACGGGTACGCAATCGGAAATCAGGATCACATCCGGCGGACAAGGATCCGCCAAAGGTACCAGGTCGCTCGTCCAGCAAGGCTGCTGATCGGGCGCATTGCCAGGCCTGACCTGTGCAGGCACGTTCTGGATGACAGGGCAGACCGTGGGAGCTGCTGCGGGGACAGGCGACGCGGATACGGGCACCGTCGACGACGAAGCCGAAGTCGGACCTGGCGCTGCCGGAGCCGCCGACAAGTCCGACATGACCTCGCCCGGTGCCACCGGAAGCTTGTCCGAGGCGGGGCCAACGGAGCGTCCCTTGACCAGATCGGCCTGCCCCAGCTCGGACGAGCCAGCCTCGCTCCAGGCCGGCAAGCCGGCGCCCGCAGTCCCCGAGATGCTCGGCGCTGCCATCTCCTGCGCCTGCACCGTCTTGGCGCGTGCGGGCCGTTCACGCCGGTTTGTGCGGGCTGTCTGCGCCGCCGTGGCCGAACCGGGCAGCGAATGCGTCTCGGCAGCCGGGTCCATCGCAAAGACCGAGACGGGCGTGATGCCCTCCTCGGCTACTCGCGGTGCGTGGGCAAAGCTGGCGGTCCTGGTGATGACGGCAGAGGTCGACTTGAGTGGACGCGGGGCCGTGGTCGGCAGCGCGGAAGCCAATGCCAGAAGGCGATTGGGGACAATGGTGATGGTCATGGTGTTTTCCCTGAGCAGTGTGAATCGATGGCAATGACACGCATCGAGCTTGTTGTCGGGCCAAGGTCGCACTGCGCGGATGGCATTGCTGACATCCCGGCGCCTCTAGCCTCATCTCGAATTTGTTCGTGTCAAAACTCGTAAAACTTCTTCCCGCTGCCATTCAACCCAAGCTTGCCGCTGCCGACAATCGCACCATGGTGCCGAGATGCTGCGTCCTGACAGGCCCGCCACACCGCCGCATTTGGGCCAGGTGAAAACTTGTTCATCCTCGCCCTAGACGGGCAAGTCGAACCAAAATAATTTATATGAATAAGCCTGCGAAAATCGCAAGCGAAGAAATCTTCTTCCTTTTCTGGCCGAAATGAAAAAGATGCAACGCCGGGCGAGGCGTAGCGTGCGCCCGCCCGGCACCGGACTCAGAACCGGTGCCGCAAACCGATGCGCACGACGTTCTGGCTGATGTCGTCAGCCGGGGCCGATGGATAGGGCGCACTCCCGACAATTACCTCTTGGGATAGTGTGCCGCCGTACCGCCCGACCGCTGGCGCGAAGCCTCCCTGCATGCCATACTTGCTGCGGCCTGCTGACGCTTTTTGCACATGGGCCGGCAAGTTCGCTACACTGCCCTCTTCCCACTCCCTGCCCGCTGGCACGACCTGATTTGAATACCGCCGCCACCTTCCGCCTCGAACCGTCCAGCCCGCCCGTGCTGCACGTGGAAGGCGACTGGACCTTGCGCAACTACCGCGCCCTGTCGCGCCAGATTGCGCAGCAGCGGCCAGCCATGAACGAGGAAACGGAATTGACGTTTTCTGCACTGACCGCCTTCGATACCGTCGGTGCCAAGCTGCTGGTGGATCTGCTGGGCGTCCCGGGCGCCCTGCGCCAGACCGGCGAGCACAGCACCCTGCCGCGTGCCTGGCGCGGTCTGCTGGCTGCCGTGGCCGAGGCCCGCGCCATCGCCATGCCCAAGGCCGCCCCGCCGCCGCAGGCGTGGATTACCGACATGCTGGAACGCGTGGGCATGGCCACCCTCAATCTGCGCAGCTGTACACGCGACCTGCTGGGTTTTACTGGACTGTGCCTGCAGACGCTGGTCGCCTCGTTCTGGCGGCCCTCGCGCTGGCGCTTTACCGGCGTGGTGGCCCAGGTCGAACAGACCGGGCTGGATGCCGTACCCATCGTGTCCCTGCTGACCTTCATGGTGGGTGCCGTGGTCGCCTTCCTGGGCGCCACCGTGCTGGCCGATTTCGGCGCCAGTCTTTATACGGTGGACCTGGTGGCCTTTTCCTTCCTGCGCGAATTCGCCGTGCTGCTGACCGCCGTCCTCATGGCCGGACGTACCGCCAGTTCCTTTACGGCGCAGATCGGCTCGATGAAGGCCAACGAGGAAATCGACGCCATCCGCGCATTGGGCCTGGATCCGGTCAATCTGCTGGTGCTGCCGCGCATCATCGCCCTGTTGATTTCCATGCCCCTGCTGACCTTCATCGCGATGATGTCCGGCCTCTTGGGCGGAGCCATGGTCTGTGCATTGTCGCTGGACATCAGCCCGACCATGTTCCTCTCGCTGCTGCAGCAGGATGTGGGCATCCGTCATTTCCTGCTGGGCATGGTCAAGGCGCCGCTGTTTGCCTTCGTGATCGCCATCATCGGTTGCAATGAAGGTTTCAAGGTCAGCGGCAGCGCCCAGTCGGTGGGCCAGCACACCACCTCCAGCGTGGTGCAGTCGATCTTCGTGGTGATCCTGCTGGATGCGCTGGCAGCCCTGTTCTTCATGGAGATGGGATGGTGAATCCTGTTCACGACGAGAGCTCCGTGGAGTCCATCATCGACGTGCGCGGCCTGCGCAACCAGTTCGGTACCCAGGTGGTGCACGACCAGCTGGACCTGCAGGTGCGGCGTGGTGAAATCCTCGGCGTGGTCGGCGGATCCGGCACCGGCAAGTCGGTTCTGCTACGCAGCATCGTCGGCCTGCAAGCGCCCGCAGCTGGCCAGATCAGGGTGTTCGGGCAAGACCTGGCGGCCCTCTCCAACGAGGCACGGTCGCAGTACGAGCGGCGCTTCGGGGTGCTGTTCCAGCAGGGTGCGCTGTTCTCTTCGTTGACGGTGCTGGAAAACATCGCCCTGCCCCTGACCGAATACGGCGGGCTCGATGCCAACGAGGCGCGCGGCGTCTCGGCCATGAAGCTGGCCCTGGCGGGACTCCCCATCGCCGCTGGCGACAAGTATCCGGCCGCGCTCTCGGGCGGCATGATCAAGCGCGCCGCGCTGGCCCGGGCGCTGGCGCTGGACCCGGACATCCTGTTCCTGGACGAACCCACGGCCGGCCTGGACCCCATCAGCGCAGCCGCCTTTGACCGCCTGATCCTGACCCTGCGCGATGCGCTGGGACTGACCGTGTTCCTGGTCACCCATGACCTGGACACCCTCTACGCCATCTGCGACCGCGTTGCCGTCCTCTCGGCCAAGCGCGTGCTGGTGGCCGACCGCATCGAGGCCGTGGCGGCCTTCGATGATCCGTGGATACAGCAATACTTCCAGGGCCCGCGCGGACGGGCCGCCAGCCAGGCCGCGCTGCGTGCGGCGGCCACCCCAACGCATCAAGGAAACGCCTAATGGAAACGCGTGCCCATCATGTCCTCATCGGACTGTTCACCATCCTGGTCGCCCTGGCGGCGCTGCTGTTCTGCCTGTGGCTGACCAAGGCCGGACAGGATCGCGATGTCGACTACTACACGGTCATCTTCAACGAAGCCGTCAGCGGTCTCTCGCGCGGTAGCCCCGTGCAGTACAGCGGCATCAAGGTGGGCGACGTGGTCGGCCTGAGCCTGGACCCCGCCGATCCGCGCAAGGTACGCGCCCGCATCCGCGTCACCGGCAAGGCTCCCATCAAGGAAGACACCGGCGCCAAGCTGGCCCTGGCCGGCATCACCGGCACCGCGCTGATCCAGTTGACCAATGGCTCGCCTGCCAGTCCGCGACTGGAATCCAAGGATGGCAACGACCCCATCATCATCGCCTCGCCCTCGCCACTGTCGTCTCTGCTCTCCAACGGCGAAGACCTGCTCTCCAACGTCAATGAAGTGCTGCTCAACGCCAAGCAGTTCCTGGCCCCGGAAAATGCGCGGCGCCTGAACCAGACCCTGGCCCATCTGGAACAGTTGACCGACACCCTGGCCTCCCAGCGCGGCAATGTCGGCACGGCCATGCAGGAACTGGCAGCCGCAGCGCGCCAGGCCAACCTGGCCATGCAGTCCGCCAACCAGTTGCTGACCACGCGCGGCAACGACGCCATGGGCAACCTGCAGCAAGCCATGCGTTCGCTGGCCGCCAGCAGCCAGCAGATCGAGAAGCTGATCCAGCAGAACCAGGCCGCCCTCAACAACGGCGCCCAGGGTGTGGCCGAGATCGGCCCGGCCATCACCGAACTGCGCAGCACGCTGGCCTCCGTGCGGACCATCAGCCGCAAGCTGGAAAACAATCCCGGCGCCTATCTGCTGGGCCAAGACAATCTCCAGGAATTCCAACCATGATGACCCCGCTCCTGCGCACCGCCCTGGTGGCCGCCAGCCTGGCCCTGACGGCGTGTTCCATCCTGCCCAAGGCCGATCCGCTGGCGGTCTATCGCTTGCCGCCGCTGGCCTCCGGCGCCACCCCGGCCAGCGGCACCGCGTATCGCGCGCTGCGTATCGCCACGCCTGCGGCCAGTCGCAGCATCGACAGTGAACGCATCCTGGTGCTGCCTGAGGGCGACGTGATCAAGTCCTATGCGGGAGTACGCTGGAGCGATCCCGCACCGCAGCTGCTGCGTGACCGCCTGCTGGATGCCTTCCAGGCCGACGGGCGCTTCCCGCGCCTGTCCGGCGACAATGCCAACATCGCTGCCGAGGTCGAACTCGATGGCGCACTGACGGCCTTCCAGACCGAGTATCGCCATGGTGCGCCCACCGTGGTGATCGTCTACGATGCCCGCCTGGTGGACACCGCCACGCGCCAGCAACTGGCGGCGCGACGCTTTGCGGTGGTGGAAGCGGTGGCTGGCAGCAAGGTACCGGAAGTGGTCAGCGCCTTTGGCAGCGCCTCGGCGCGGCTGGCTGGCGAGGTCGTGGCCTGGGCGGCCACGGTGCGATGAAGGTATTGCGTCAGCGCGCCATTATCCAAACGTAGCATGGGCAGACGCGCCCGACTGTGGCAGTCTGGCCGGTATTTTTCTTGCGGATCGGAAGGCAGCCATGGACAAGTTGCAAGCGATGGAAACCTTTGTGGCCGTGGTCGAGAGCGGCAGCTTCGTGGCGGCGGTGGATGTCACGGGCCTCTCCAAACCGGCGGTCTCGCGCCAGGTGTCGGAACTGGAACAGTTTCTCGGCATCCGCCTGCTTCATCGCACCACGCGACGGCTTTCGCTGACCGATGAAGGCCGCGTCTACTTCACTCGCTGCAAGGAATTGCTGGAATCGATTCAGGATGTGGAGAGCGAAGTCGGGCTCAATTCCGACCAGGCCTGTGGACGGCTGCGCATCGGCGCGCCGCAGGATTTTGGGGTGGAACAGCTGGCACCGCTGTGGGGCAGGTTCACCGAGAGCAATCCCCTGATCACGCTCAACATCACCCTGTCGGATCGCACCATCGATCTGCTGGAAGAGGGATTCGACATGGTCATCCGCGTCAGCGCCCTGGGTGACAGCCGCATGGTCGCGCGCCCGCTGGCGCCGGTGCGCATGATCGCCTGCGCCTCACCGGGCTTCCTGCAACGGCACGGCACACCGCAGACTCCGGCCGAGCTGCGTGACTTCCCTTTCATCTCCTACAGCTACCGCAATGGCGGCGACGAGTGGCATTTCAGGCATGAGCACGGCGACACCTGCCAGGTACGCGTGCGCTCCACCGTCTACGTCAACAACGGTGCCACCTGCCGTGCCATGGCCGTGGCCGGCCAGGGCATTGCGATTCAGCCGGACTTCATCGTCAATGCTGCCATCCGCTCCGGGGAACTGGTGGAGCTGTTCGAGGGCTGGAGCACCGGTGAGCAACTGATGGTGCATACGCTTTATCCCACCCGCACTCATCTGCCGCCCAAGGTGCAGCGCATGCGTGACTTCCTGGTGGAACAATTCAAGGTACCGCCGTGGTGCCCCCGACCTGCGGCGTAAATCATTTATTTCATTTTCAATGCGCAGTCCAGCGCAGGAACAAGGGCATCAGCACCGGCACCAGCACGGCGGTGAAGACACCATTGAGCCCCATCCCCAGTCCGGCGAATGCGCCCATTTCGGCACTGACCTGCAAGGCACGCGCGGTACCGATGCCATGCGAGGCCACGCCCAGGGCGAAGCCGCGCACGGGGTGGCTGTCGATGCGCAGGAAGTTGAGCACGTAGCGCGCCAGCACTGCGCCCAGGATACCGGTGCAGATGACCAGCACGGCGGTCAGTGAAGGCAGGCCGCCGAAGCGTTCCGAGATGGCCATGGCAATCGGTGTGGTGGCGGACTTGGGGGCCATGGAAATGACGATGTCACGCGAAGCCCCCATCGCATAGGCAATGCCGACTGCCGAGACCACGGCGGTCACCGACCCTGCCGCCAGTCCCAGCAAGAGCGGCAGCACCGCGCGGCGGAAATTGTGCCACTGCTTGTAGAGCGGCATGGCCAGCGCCACGGTGGCCGGGCCGAGCATGAAGTGGACGAATTGCGCGCCCTCGAAGTAGGTCTTGTAGGGTGTATGCGTGAGGGTGAGGATGCTGACCACGATGGCAATGGCGATCAACACCGGATTGGCCAGCGGGTTGTAGCCCAGGCGGCGGTAAACCCACAACGCGAACAGATAGGCCACCAGCGTGGTGGTCAACCCCAGCAGCGGCGAAGCCGCGAGATAGACCCAGACATCGGTCAGGCGAGCCAGGCCGTGCATCAGTTTTCCTCCCCATCGCCGGTTGCCTGCCGCGCGCTGGAGAAGCGCTTCATCGCGGCGTTGGTCACCAGCGCACCGACGGCGATGGCCAATACCGTACTCACCACCAGCGCCACCACGATGGCCGGCAGATCGCCCTTGAGCTGGCCGGCGGCGGCAATCACGCCAACCCCGGCGGGTACGAACAGCAGCGACAGATGCTGCAGGATGCCCCAGGAAGTGGGCTCCATCAGCTGCGCCAGACGCGGGGATGAGAGAAAGGCGATCAGCAGCAGGAGCATGCCGATCACCGGACCGGGAATGGGCAGGCCCAGCAATTGCGCGGCGCCTTCGCCCAGGCATTGGAAGACCAGCAGGATGGCTAGGGGGGTGAGGTTCATGATGACTCGCTGAGAGTATGGAGGCGAGATCATTATAAAAGCTCGACTGCAAATGCTGGCCAAGCAGCAGAGCCAGAGGCCTTCACCGTCCACCGATCAGCAACCGTGCTCAACAATGAGCAAGCAACTATTGCTATGTCCGAGTCTGATCCCGCAACCGATCCAAACGCAACCGCTGCCGCCCATCCGTCAATCGCCACATGGCCAGCGTCGCCGCACCAAAGGCTGCCAGTCCGCTGGCCCCGGCCAGGATGAACATGAGCAGGATCTGATATTTGGCGGCCGACAAGGCATCCATGCCGGCCAGCACCTGGCCGGTCATGATGCCCGGCAGGGTGATGATGCCCGCCGCCGACATCTGGTTGATGACCGGCAGCAAACCGCTGCGGATGGCCGCCATGCGCGGCGCACGCAGCGCTTGCTGGCGGGTCTGGCCCAGCGCCAGGCGGGCTTCGATGATGGCCGCCGACTGGCGTGCCCCGGTGAGGAAGGCGTCCAGCGCGATGCTGGCCGAATTGAGGACGCTGCCCAGCACAATCCCCATCAGCGGGATGGCATAGCGCGGGTCGTACCAGGGATCAGGACGCAGCGCCGTGGACAAGGCCAATCCCACCGTCAGCAGGGAGGCCGTGCCCACCACGACGGCACTGATGCGCAGCCCGGCGCTGCCCGCCAGCGGCGTACGCGGACGGCTGGCGACTTCGCGTGCGGCGGCGGCGATCATCAGCAGCACCGCCACCGCCGTCAGCCAGGGCGATTGATGGCCGAGAATCCAGCGCAGCACCAGCCCCACCAGCAGCAGCTGGGCCACCATGCGCAGCGCCGCTACCAGCAGTGGACGGTGAATCTGCAAACCCAGCGCCAGCGACGCAATGGCGTTGACCAGCACCAGGATGGCCGACAGGGCCAGGTCGCCAGAGGACAATTCCAGGACGCTCATGCGCGCTCCCGCTTCATCACGCGCAGCACACCGCTGGCCAACCGCTGCACCTGCTCTTGCGCATGCGTCACCAGCAGCAGCGCCATGCCCTGCTGCATGGCCTCCCGCAAGACGGCTTCCACCCGGGCCACGTTATCGGCATCGAGCGCACTGGTCGGTTCATCCAGCATGAGCACGGCGGGTCGCTGCAGCAAAGACCGGATCAGCGCGGCACGCTGGCGCTCACCGGTCGACAATTGCGTCAGATCGGCTTCGAGGCGACTGGCAGGCAAGTCCAGGCGCATCGCCAGCGTACAGGCGGCCTCGCGTTGCTGCGGCTGTAGATGCGCCATGACGCTGCTGTCCCACCACGCCGCCTCAGCCGCCTGATACAGCACCTGGCGCCGCCATTGGGGGGCCGGCATGGCACCGCGCGACCGGCCCTCCAGCCAGGCTTCGCCCTGCCCTTCGTCAAGATCGGCGATCAGGCGCAGCAGGCGCGTCTTGCCGACGCCGGATGCGCCTTCCACCGCCAGGCACTGGCCGGCCTGCACCGAAAAACTGAGCGGTGCCACAACGGCCGAACCAAGGTCTTGCACGCGCAGGCGCGGCACCGCGTGGTCCGACGCGCAAACCGCTGCGCCAGGAGAAGAAAACGAAACGGAACGGACAGCAGCCATGACAAAGAAAAACGAAAAGGAAAAAGAAGGAAAACCGGAGAGCCTGAGCTTCCGAAGGCAGACCATCCACGCCAGTGTGACACAAGCCCACCCGGTCTCGCTATCGGGTGCATTGACGCTTTCTGCACCGAGGCTGACGTTTTCTGCACCATGTATCTGTCGTCGGCCTTCTACCATGGGCGCTCCTCAACCTTCACTGGAGCGCTTTCATGTCCTTTCTCCGCAATTGCGTGGCCGCAGCGGCCCTGACGTTTTCTGCACTGTCGGCCCAGGCCGCCGATTTCACGGTCAGCAGCACCGACATCAAGGACGGCCAGATGCTGTCGATCTCTGAAGTCTTCAACGGCTTCGGCTGCATGGGCGCGAACCGCTCGCCGCAGTTGTCGTGGTCGGGCGCGCCGGCCGGCACCAAGAGTTTTGCCGTGACCGTCTATGATCCGGATGCGCCCACCGGCAGCGGCTGGTGGCACTGGACCGTGTTCAACCTGCCGGCCTCCACCACCAGCCTGCCGGGCGGTATCGATGCCCAAGGCCGTGGCCTGCCCGCAGGGGCCATGCAGGGTCGCACCGATTTCGGCAGCAGCGGCTTCGGCGGCGCCTGCCCGCCGCAAGGCGACAAGCCGCACCGCTATCAATTCGTCATTTGGGCACTCAATACCGAAAAATTGCCACTGGACGCGCAAGCCAGCGGTGCTATGCTCGGCTTCTTCCTCAATGCCTCCGCCCTCGGCCAGGCCCGGCTGACCGCCTACTACGGACGTGACCTCCCGCATGCAAAGTGACATTGCCATCCTGCCCTTCACCCATGGTCCCCGCCCAGCGTTGACGCGCATCCGCGCCCGTCATGAACAGCAGTTGCGCCAGGTCTTCATCGGCCTGGCCAGCATCTGCCACGTGCGCCAGGGCAAAAAGCGGCTGCAGTGGGGCCACCGCCATCTGGTGTGCGCACAAGATGTACTGGTGCTCATCGCTGCCGGTACCCGGGTCAATGTCGCCAACCTGCCCAAGGGCGGCGAGTATGCCGCGGACATGATCTCGCTGCCGCCGGCACTGATCGAGCGCTTCCGTCTGCACTATCCCGGCCAGGGCGTGCAGGCGCGCGATGTCAGCGCCGTCAGCAGCGTAGCGCAGGATGCCGACATCCTGCGCGCCTGGCGCCATCTGCAGGACTGCATCCGCGACGACGCCGCGAGCGAGCTGCAATGCCAGGCAGCCGAGGGTCTGTTGCTGGCTCTGAGCCTGCGCGGCGCCATCGGCGGCCTGCTGCGTGAGCGCGGCGACGCCATCAGCCACCATATCGAACAGGTCCTGCTGATGCTGCCTCCCGAGCAGCGTAGCTTGGAACGCGTGGCCGAGGCGTTTCACTGCAGCGTCTCGACCCTGCGACGGCGGCTGGCACGGGAGCAAACCGGCTTTCGGGAACTGCTGGACAAGGTGCAACTGGGACTGGCGCTGGACCAGTTGCAGGCCTCCTCCTTACCCATCGCCGATATCGCCTCGGCATGCGGCTACGACTCGCCATCGCGCTTCGCGATGCGCTTTCGGCAGCATTACGGACTCAGTCCCAGCCAATTGCGTCAGACCCTGCCCTGAATACGCCCCCGCGTCCGGTGGACCACGCGATGGAGACTGCATCCGATCGCGTGTATCCGATTGCGTGTATCCGACCTGCAGGCCACGCCAGAATGGGGCCCGCCGAAGGTTACAATGTCGCCTTCGCCCACTGCACACGCCTACTCATGACCGATCACCTGGAAATCTTTTACCGACTGCTCTTCGCCATGCTCATCGGTTGCGTCATCGGCATCGACCGCAACCTGCGCGGCAAGCCCACCGGCATGAAGACCCTGGGGCTGGTATCGCTGGGCTCGGCACTGGTGACGATGGCCGCCATGAATTTTGCGCTGGACGCCACGGCGGAAAACCGCGATGCCGTCAGCCGCGCCATTCAGGGCGTGATCACCGGGATCGGCTTCCTCGGTGCCGGGGTCATCATCCATGAGCAGCGCAGCGAAAAGGTGCGCGGACTGACCACGGCGGCCTCGATCTGGGTCACGGCGGCGGTGGGCATCGTCTGCGGGGCCGGCTGGTGGCGCGTGGCGCTCATGGCTACCGGCCTGATCCTGGCCCTGTTCGTGGTGGGCCGCCCGCTGGAACACTTCCTGCACCGCCAATGGCTGCGCAAGAGCGATGTCGAGCGCGCCGACATCAGCGCCCGCGAAGAAGACTGAGACCGCATCACACCTGCAAACCCATTGTCATCCGCCCTTGAAGCGCCACATGTCCCTGCGGCAAGACCACCCCTCCATTCCTGCACCGCCCCTGCCCATTTCCAGCTCGCACTGCCACGATGCACTGCACCACGAACGCGCAGGCCGCACCTGAATACATCATGCAATGATATATATCGGTGATGCTGGCGGCGCCCAATGCCGCGCTTCGACCCCACCCTTCCTCCCGCAAACCCTCTCGCGACGGCCCTCTCGGTCCAATCCCGCCGGCTGGCACGACCTTTGCTCAATGATGATCGGGATCAAGGACGATCCCCCAATCTGATGCCGATCTAACGATGGATCTGCAATGCACACGGACAATGGCGTCCGCTTGAAACGAGGCAAGGCCTCGGTTTTGAGCGGACGCCTTTTTGTTTTCAAGGGACCCGACATGAGCAAATCCAATCGTATCGCGCTGTTCTCCCTGGGCACGCCCCAGATGCGCGCCTTCCATCTGACCTGGATGGCTTTCTTCGTCTGCTTCTTCGCCTGGTTCGCCTGCGCGCCGCTGATGCCGGTCATCAAGGGGGAGCTCCACCTCACCCCCGGCCAGATCGCCAACATCAATATCGCGGCGGTGGCCGTGACCATTCTGGTGCGCCTGATCATCGGCCCCATGTGTGACCGCTTCGGGCCGCGCAAGACCTATACCGGCCTGCTCCTGGTCGGCGCGGTCCCCGTCATCGGCGTGGCCTTCGCGCAGAGCTACGAGAGCTTCCTCTTCTTCCGCCTGCTCATCGGTGCAGTGGGTGCCAGCTTCGTCATCACCCAATATCACACCTCGGTGATGTTCGCCCCCAACGTGGTCGGCACGGCCAATGCGGCCACGGCCGGCTGGGGCAATGCGGGCGGTGGCGTGGCGCAGGGCGTCATGCCCCTGCTGATGGCGGCCATGCTGATGCTGGGCGTCTCGCACAGCTGGGGCTGGCGCGCGGCACTGCTGGTGCCGGGCGTGCTGATGCTGGTAATGGCCGCACTCTACTGGCGCTTCACCCAGGACTGCCCGGAAGGCAACTATGACGATCTGCGCGCCGCCGGCGTGAGCATCGAAAGCGGCAAGCGCGGCGGCTGGGCCAGCTTCCGCGCGGCCGCTGCCAACTATCGGGTGTGGATGCTCTTCATCACCTACGGCGCCTGCTTCGGCGTGGAGATCTTCATCCACAACATCGCCGCCATCTACTACGTCGAACATTTCCAGCTCTCGCTGGAGTCGGCCGGCATCGCTGCGGCCAGCTTCGGCCTGCTGGCGCTGTTTGCCCGTGCCCTGGGCGGCTTCATCTCCGACAAGGTGGCCCTGCGTGGCGGTCTGAACCGCCGTGCCACCCTGCTCTTCGTGATGATGCTGGGTGAAGGTCTGGGACTGCTGTGGTTCGCCCATGCCGGCAGCGTGGTGGCGGCGATCATCGCCATGCTGTGCTTCGGACTGTTCACCCACATGGCCTGCGGCGCGACCTATGCGCTGGTACCTTTCATCGACCGCAAGGCGCTCGGTGGCGTGGCTGGCATCATCGGCGCTGGCGGCAACGTGGGGGCTGTGGCGGCGGGCTTCCTGATGAAGGGCCTGGGCAATACCCAGCAGACCCTGTCGATGCTGGGCGTGCTGGTGACCATCTCGGCCCTGTGCGCGGTGGCCATCCGCTTCACCGCCTCGGACAAGCACGGCGATGCCGTCCTGGCCGACAGCAAAGTTGCCGCCTGAGGAGATACGCCATGAACATCATCGTCATCGGCCACGGCATGGTCGGCCATAAATTCCTGGAATGCCTGGCCGAGAGCGGCGCGACCGATCTGAAGGTCACCATCCTCTGCGAAGAACCGCGCCCGGCCTACGACCGCGTACATCTCTCCGAATTCTTCGCCGGCAAGAGCGCAGAAGACCTGTCACTGGTCGCGCCCGGCTTCTTCGATGCAGGCCGCAGCCCGGTGCAGTTCGATCTCAAGCTCAATGCCAAGGCCCAGCACATCGACCTGGAACGCAAGCAGGTACTGGTCAACGTGGCTGGTGCAGAAGAGACCTTGTCCTATGACAAAATGGTACTGGCCACTGGCTCCTACCCCTTCGTGCCGACGGTGGCAGGCAACCAGCGCAAGGACTGCTTCGTCTATCGCACCATCGAAGACCTGGAAGCGATGCTGGAATGCGGCAACCGTTCGAAGAGCGGCGTGGTCATCGGCGGCGGCCTGCTGGGGCTGGAATGCGCCAAGGCCCTGCGCGACCTGAAGCTGGAAACGCACGTGGTCGAATTCGCCCCACGCCTCATGGCGGTGCAGGTCGACGAAAGCGGTGGCCGCATCCTGCGCCAGAAGATCGAGGAACTGGGTGTGACGGCCCATACGCAAAAGAACACGGTCGAGATCGTCGATGGCAAGCAGCACACCCATCGCATGAACTTCGAAGACGGCTCGCACCTGGAAACCGACATGATCGTCTTCTCCGCCGGCATCCGCCCGCGCGACGAACTGGCGCGCCAGGCCGGCCTGAAGGTGGGCGAGCGTGGCGGCATCGTCATCGACAACAGCTGCCTCACGTCCGACGCGGCCGTGTATGCCATCGGTGAATGTGCACTGTGGAACGGCAAGATCTTCGGCCTGGTCGCCCCCGGCTACGACATGGCCCGCACCGCCGCCAAACATCTGCTGTCGCACCGCGATGAAGCGATCGAAGTGCCCGTCTTCAACGGCGCCGACATGAGCACCAAATTGAAACTCATGGGCGTGGACGTGGCCAGCATTGGCGACGCCCACGGCAAGCAAGCCGGTAGCCGTTCGTATCAGTTCACCGATGAGCGCAAGCAGATCTACAAGAAGATCGTCGTTTCCGAATCCGGCAAGCATTTGCTGGGCGCGGTGATGGTGGGCGATGCCTCGGAATACGGCACGCTCTTGCAGATGATGCTCAACAAGATCGAGCTGCCGGAGTCGCCCGAATTCCTGATCCTGCCGCAATCGGACGGCAAGGCCAAGCCGGGCCTGGGCGTGGATGCACTGCCGGAATCGGCGCAGATCTGCTCCTGCAACAACGTCTCCAAGGGCCAGCTGTGCGCAGCTGTCGCCTCGGGCATCACCACTATCGGCGATCTGAAGGCTTGTACCAAGGCCGGCACCGCCTGCGGCGGCTGCGTGCCCCTGGTCACCCAGGTGATGAAGGCCGAGATGAAGAAACAGGGTCTGGCGGTCAACAACCACGTCTGCGAACACTTCCCCTACTCGCGCCAGGAAATCCATCACCTGGTGCGCGTGGGCCAGATCAAGAGCTTCGATGAACTGCTGACCAGGCATGGCAAGGGTCTGGGTTGCGATGTCTGCAAGCCGATGGTAGCCAATGTGCTGGCTTCGCTGTGGAATGACTTCGTGCTCAAGAAGGAACACGCGGGACTACAGGATTCCAACGACTACTTCCTCGGCAACATCCAGAAGGATGGCACCTACTCGGTCGTGCCTCGCATGGCCGGTGGCGAAGTCACGCCCGATGGTCTGATCGCGGTCGGCCAGATCGCCAAGAAATACGGCCTCTACACCAAGATCACCGGCGGGCAGCGCGTGGACCTGTTCGGTGCCCGCGTGGACCAGTTGCCGGACATCTGGGAAGAACTGATCGCTGCCGGTTTCGAGACCGGCCATGCCTACGGCAAGTCGCTGCGCACGGTGAAGTCCTGCGTCGGCTCGACCTGGTGCCGCTATGGCGTGGGTGACAGCGTGGGCTTCGCGGTGCGTCTGGAAAACCGCTACAAGGGCCTGCGTTCGCCGCACAAGATCAAGTTCGGCGTCTCCGGCTGCACCCGTGAATGCGCCGAGGCACAAGGCAAGGACGTGGGCATCATCGCCACCGAGAGGGGCTGGAATCTCTACGTCTGCGGCAATGGCGGCATGAAACCGCGCCATGCCGAACTGATCGCCTCCGATCTGGATGAAGACACCCTGACACGTTATGTGGACCGTTTCCTGATGTTCTACGTGCGCACCGCTGACCGCCTGCAACGCACCAGCACCTGGCGCGAGAACCTGGAAGGCGGACTGGACTATCTCAAGAGCGTGGTCATCGATGACAAGCTGGGCATTGCCGCCGAACTGGAGAGCGAAATGCAGCGCGTGGTCGACACCTACCAGTGCGAATGGAAGAAGGCCGTCACCGATCCGGAAACGCGCAAGCGCTTCCGCCACTTCGTCAACAGCAAGGCGGCCGATGGCAACATCAAGTTCGTCGAGGAACGCGGGCAGATCCGTCCGGCCACGGTGGCCGAGAAGAAGCTGCTCGATATTCCCGTCGTCGCCGAGACCGTGTAAGAAGGAGCCCAGCATGCACAGCGACCAACAAATCAAGCAATGGACTCCGGTCTGCGAACTGGCCGAGATCGTCCCCAACACCGGTGTGGCCGCGCTGATCGGTGACCAGCAGGTGGCCATCTTCCATGTCATCGACCGCAGCCAGGGCCAGGCGCAACCGCGCGTCTTCGCCATCGGCAACTATGATCCCAATGCGCAGGCCGCCGTGCTCTCGCGCGGGCTGGTGGGCAATCTGGGCGAACGCATCGTGGTGGCCTCGCCCATCTACAAGCATCATTTTGACCTGACCACCGGCCAGTGCCTGGAAGAACCCGCCCACTCGGTACCGGCCTGGCCGGCGCGCATCGATGGCGGCAAAGTCTGGATCGGTGGCTGAGATGGTGACCGCGGCCGACAACACGCAAGCCAGGCCCTCGCTGGTGGTGGTCGGCAATGGCATGGCCGGCATGCGCACGGTGGAGGAATTGTTGAAGCTGGCGCCGGACCTCTACGACATCACCGTCTTCGGCGCCGAGCCGCACGGCAACTACAACCGCATCATGCTCTCGCCGGTGCTGGCCGGTGACAAGAGCATCGATGACATCATGCTCAACCCGCGCGCCTGGTACGAGGACAACGGCATCACCCTGCATGCGGGCGATCCCGTCATCCAGATCGACCGCCGCCAGCGCACCGTCCACGCGCAATCTGGCCTCACGGTGAAATACGACCGCCTGCTGCTGGCGACCGGCTCCACGCCGTTCATCATTCCGGTGCCGGGCCATCAATTGCCGGGCGTGATCGCCTTCCGCGACATTCAGGACGTGGACATCATGCTGCAAGCGGCACGCACGCACCGTCATGCGGTAGTGATCGGCGGCGGCCTGCTGGGACTGGAAGCGGCCAATGGCCTGATGCGCCAGGGCATGGAGGTGACCGTGGTGCACGTCACCGATGCGCTGATGAACCAGCAACTGGACAAGCCCGCCGCCGCCCTGCTGAAAAAGGCACTGGAAGACAAGGGCCTGCGCTTCCTGCTCAATGCCCATACCGAAGAAATCGTCGGCCCGGATTGCGTGAGCGCAGTGCGTTTCAAGGATGGCAGCAGCATTCCCGCCGACCTGGTGGTGATGACAGCGGGCGTGCGCCCCAACATTGCGCTAGCCAAATCGGCAGGCTTGCACTGTGAACGCGCCATCATCGTCGACGATACCCTGCAAACCTATGACCCGCGCATCTATGCCGTGGGCGAATGCGTGCAGCACCGCAAGGCCACCTTCGGACTGGTAGCGCCGATCTGGGATCAGGCCCGTGTCTGTGGTGCACATCTGGCCGGGGCCGGTCATCGCCGCTATGTGCAGCAGGCCACGGCGACCAAGCTCAAGGTCACGGGGGTGGACCTCTATTCGGCGGGTGATTTCATCGGCGGTGAGGATACCGAAGACCTGGTTGTACGCGATCCGCGCCGCGGCATCTACAAGCGCCTGGTATTGCGCGGCTCGCGGCTGGTCGGCGCGGTGCTGTACGGCGATGTCAAGGATGGCCCGTGGTACTTCGACCTGATCCAGAGTGGCCGCGACATCAGCGCCTTCCGGCGCGAACTACCCTTCGGACAGGCCATGTGCCAGCATGCGGCCTAGCCATCAGGCTACCGACGGCAATCAGTAACAAAGGATACCAATGAATCTTGCACAGACTCCGCTGGCCCTGGCCGTGGCCACCACCTCGACCACCTGCCCCTACTGCGGGGTGGGCTGCGGCGTGACGGCTGCGCTCAAGGACGATGGGCGCATCGGCGTGCAGGGCGACGTGCAGCATCCGGCCAACTTCGGCCGCCTCTGCGTGAAGGGATCGGCCCTGGCGGAAACGGTGGATCTGGATGGCCGCCTGCTGCATCCGCAAGTGCGCGATGCGCAAGGCGCATTGCAGCAGGTCTCCTGGGATCAGGCGCTGGAGCAGGTGGCGAGCAAGTTCTCAGCCGTCATCGCCGAACATGGTCCGGATGCCGTCGCATTGTATGTCTCGGGACAATTGCTGACCGAGGACTACTACATCGCCAACAAGCTCATGAAGGGCTACATCGGCAGCGCCAACATCGATACCAATTCGCGCCTGTGCATGTCCTCGGCGGTAGCCGGCCACAAGCGCGCCTTCGGTGAAGACCTGGTGCCGGTCTGCTATGAAGACCTGGAACTGGCCGACCTGATCGTGCTGGTCGGATCCAATGCGGCGTGGTGCCATCCCATCCTCTTCCAGCGCATCGCCAGGCTCAAGGAAACCAGGCCGTCCATGCGCCTGATCGTGATCGACCCGCGCCGCACCGCGACCTGCGAGCTGGCGGACCTGCACCTGCCGCTCAAGGCAGGCACCGATGTGTGGCTCTTCAATGGCCTGATGAGCTATCTGGCCCATCGCGGCCTGCGTGACAACGCCTTCATCGCTGCGCATACGAACGGCTTTGACGAGGCACTGGCGGTAGCCGATGCCGACTGCGCCGATCCCGCCACGGTAGCGCGTCTGTGCAAGGTGGATCTGCAAGACCTGCTGGCCTTCTACGAAGCCTTTGCCGAGACCGAGAAAGTCGTCACCGGTTTTTCCATGGGCGTGAACCAGTCCTCGGTGGGCACCGACAAGGTCAACAGCATCATCAACTGCCACCTGGCCACGGGCCGCATCGGCAAGCCGGGCACGGGGCCGTTCTCCATCACCGGACAGCCCAATGCCATGGGCGGACGCGAGGTCGGTGGCCTGGCCAACATGCTGGCCGCACACATGGATCTGGATCAGCCCCTGCATCGCGAGATCGTGCAGGATTTCTGGCAATCCCCGCGCATCGCGGACAAGCCGGGCCTCAAGGCCGTGGACATGTTCCGCGCCATCGAGGAGGGTCGCATCAAGGCGGTGTGGATCATGGCCACCAATCCGCTGGTGAGCCTGCCTGATGCCGACCTGGTGCAACGCGCGCTGCAGAAGTGCGAGCTGGTGGTGTCTTCCGACGTCGTCATGCAGACCGATACCAATGCGCTGGCCCACGTGCTGCTGCCGGCACTGGCCTGGGGCGAGAAGGACGGCACGGTCACCAATTCCGAGCGCCGCATTTCAAGGCAGCGCGCTTTCCTCACCGCACCGGGTCAAGCCCGCGGTGACTGGCAGATCATCTGCGAGGTCGCACGACGCATGGGCTTTGCGGGATTCGATTTCGACGGCCCGCATGCGATCTTCGATGAACATGCGCGGCTCTCCGCCCATCGCAATGGCGAGACCGATGGCGGGCGTGCACGGCGTGTCTTCAACCTGTCCGGCCTGACCGGCATGGACAAGGCTGCGTATGACGCCATGGCACCGATCCAGTGGCCGGTGCAGCGCTTGTCCGATGGCAGCGTGAGCGGCACGGCGCGCGTCTTGCAGGATCATCGTTTCTCGCACCCCGATGGGCGTGCGCGTTTTGTACCGACCGCGGCGCGCGCGCCGGGGCATGCGCCCTGCGAGGATTACCCGCTGATCCTCAACACCGGTCGTGTGCGCGACCACTGGCATACCATGACGCGCACCGGCAAGTCGGCCACGCTGGCCAGCCATATTCCTGAATCCTTCATCGACATCCACCCGCAGGATGCGTTGCTGTATGGCGTGCGTGAAGGTGGCCTGGCGCGCATCAGCAGTCGCTGGGGCGCGATGGTGGCGCGCGTGCAGCATGGCGGCGGCATTCCGCGTGGCAATGTGTTCGTGCCCATCCACTGGAACGGGCAATCGGCCTCCGATGCGCGCGTGGGTGCGGTGGTCAATCCGGTGGTCGACCCGGTCTCGGGCGAACCGGAGTTCAAGCACACGCCGGTAGCAATCGAGGAATTCCGCGTGGGCTGGCATGGTTTCATTCTCACCCGCCATGCGCTGGACCTGGACGACATTACGCATTGGACGCGCGTACAGGGCCGCGACTTTGTGCGATATGAACTGGCCGGACGCAATCACATCAGCGACCACACGGCCTGGGCGCGCGCACTGCTGGGTGTGCAGGCCGATGATGCGGACTGGCTGGAGTATGAAGATTTGAGCGACGGCAGCTATCGCGCGGTCCACGTAGTGGAGGATCGCATCGACATGTGCCTGTTCATGTCGGCGCGACCTGACCTGCCCTCGCGCTCGTGGCTGGCGGGGCTCTTTGCCAAGGAGAAACTGGAAGAAGCGGACCGCGTCGGTCTGCTGGTAGGCCAGCCCATCGAGAAAGGCGCCGATACCGGACCGACCGTGTGTTCCTGCTTTGGCGTGGGCCGCAACACCATCTGCAACGCCATCCGCGCGCAGGGCCTGAGCGAAGTGAGCCAGGTGACGGCCTGCCTGAAGGCGGGCGGCAATTGTGGCTCGTGCGTGCCGGAGATCAAGAAGCTGATGGTGGAGATCAAGGTAGTGGCCGAGGCCGAAGCACGGGAGCGTGAGACGGCGGCCTAGGGCCTGACAGCGTGGATTACGATGTTTGTTGACCGTTTGCAAGGGATGCTGCTATTATCTCGCTTCTCGGAGTGTAGCGCAGCCCGGTAGCGCACCTGGTTTGGGACCAGGGGGTCCAAGGTTCGAATCCTTGTACTCCGACCACTCATCAAAAACGGGCTGTCGTGGACAGCCCGTTTTCTTTTCTGGATCGTTGACGGTAGCGCATTGGCGCAGCATCACACCGTCAGCCACGCCGAACTGCCCTTAGCTCAACTGGATAGAGCAATGGCCTTCTAAGCCATAGGTCGGGGGTTCGAGTCCCTCAGGGCAGGCCACATTTCCCGGCATT
Organism: Herbaspirillum sp. C7C8; assembly: GCF_022627875.1. NCBI lineage: Bacteria > Pseudomonadati > Pseudomonadota > Betaproteobacteria > Burkholderiales > Oxalobacteraceae > Herbaspirillum > Herbaspirillum sp. C7C8. The sequence continues at coordinate 169,597 of NZ_JABXGG010000009.1, read as the reverse complement.
TTTCCTTGCAGATCAGGCACTTGTGGGCCAACGGCGGACGGCGTTCACCGGGCCCAGTCATTTATTTTACCTCGGCACTGTGCTCAAAGTGTGCTCAGGTTCCCGCCTTCCAACCCGTTTTGAAGCCCAGACGGCGCAACATCGCAAAAGTGTCACAGCACTCCACACCAACCTTTCGACTGACATCTGGCACTTTTTGATTGGCGCGTTGCTTTGCCGGCTTAGAAACCTCATTAGACACGACACACCTAGAAGCTGGATCGGATAGGCCGTATGCGATCAAGAACGGATCTCGTCCAACCTGCTCTACTTCCACATCAGTGAGGTTTGGGGCATATGTATCCATCACCCTTTGCAACAGACCGCCATCAAACTCCTCCGGCAAGACCAAGTTCTTCTCCACATCAGCAGAGTGCAACCACTCATTCAGCCCGTCCTTTTTGGCGTTTGGCCCACCCTTAACCTCCTCGAAAGTCTCTAGCGGCATGGCAACTCGACCGGATAAGGCACTATGCAGCAGCCACTCCCAAAACTCTGGAACCATGTCCACTGCGTAGTATTTGTTATGAGCGTCAATAAGGACGTTCGCATCGAGCAAATACAACTGAACAGGAGAAGATGCACTCATGCGCTCTCCACCAAGGTCGCAACGTTACTGGCCTTGACTCCAAGAACCTTTCCCGCCTTAGTGGGAGTAAGAATTCCCTCATCCAAAGTGCGTCTTACTACGTCCAGTAACGCGTTACCTAGACGATGGCGACGGACGACGAAATAGGAAGGCCCGCCCTCAGAGGTATCCGCCTTTTTCGCGCCCCGGTCCTGAAGCCACACTTGTCTGAAATGCTCAGTCACATCCTGCCAAATTGCTTCGTTCAACCGATCCGCCTTGAACAAGCGGTAGGCAACCATGCTACGACTCACGTTGCATCTATCTGCATACGCACTGATTGAGTTAATCAAGGCATCACGGCTGCTGGTGTCGAATCTTTGTGCACGCAAGTCATCTGCGGGCAACAATATCTCGCTCGCCACCTCATTACAGAAACGCTCTAGGCGTTGATCAAATGCCCCGCCGCTAAGGCCAGTAGCTCCGAGCCAAATGTGGGCGAGTTCATGGAGAAGCGTGAACGACCATGCCGCCTTTGCATCTTGGTCATTTATGATGATGAAGGGAGATATTTCGTCAGCGAGCGCGAAACCTCTAAATACCTCCGCGCTTATGTTCGAGTGGTGACTGCCCAAATTGCCAATCAAGAGTACAAAGACCCCGGTATGCTCTACCAAGCCACGAAGATACTTGAATGCCTCCTCTGCTGCTCGCTTACGACGGAACTCAGTTAGGTCAAACTGCAAACGTTTAACAAGCTTCGCGCTAACATCGGCCACAGGCTGATCCAGGCTGACGCTTCCCACGAAAGTAAGCGACACAGCCTCTTCCGCCTCCACCACCGCTTCACGGACTAGACGCTGACGAACAAACACGTCTCGCACCAACGCATCCAATGGCCCTGCACTCTCTTGGCGGCGCGCCTCTGGAATTGTCCTAAAGTCCTCGCCGCGCTCGCCCTGCAATGGGGGCTGAGCGAGATAGAAAGTGAGCAGCGGCCTCCTGTACACCTTGGCCATACGTAGCACCACACTCCGACTCGGAAAACTGGCACCTGATTCATACTGACTCAGTACTTCCTCGCCTCGGAGCTTTGCGTTACCTAGCTGAAGGCGCGCAGCAGCATCCACCAGAGAAAGACCCGCAGTCTCTCTGGCCCATTGCAACACTTGAGGATTTACACTGGACATTGCTAAATAAAACTGTTGTGACACATGGATTTGCAACAGACTACCATATCCCCAGCGTGGCCCATGAATATGAGTTACGGGCCAAAATTTGATCCAGATTTTCGTGGGGACTACTGCGCCCCGCGCTCGCCCGCACTCCCCCATACGCCCGCGCCGATATGACGCGCACGACAAGATACACGCGGGGGAAGAGAACGCACGCGCACGCTCCCGCCCAACACTTCGTTAGCTATCGATGCCTCTGGGGCTTGCGAGAACGAGCTACAAGGCCACCGCAGGCTGGCGGATGGTCGCTACCTACTTCAGTACTGCAAGGCTCATAGGGCTGCACACCCTGCCAACGAGCCGGTAATCAATCGACCGTTTCATTACCAGCCTGAACCCTGTTCAGAGGTGGTAAGAAAGTCCTTGTAAACGCATTGATTACCAGTCATAATTATTTCCACGTTTGTTTTCCATGGAATGCCATGACCGCTCATACCTCCCGCACCTTCCTGTACGCCCGCGTCTCTACCGCAGACCAGACCACAGACAACCAGCTCCTCCTAGCCCAGAAGGCCGGGTACGACATCCTCCCACGCCGAGTCCGTGCGGAGACCATCAGCGGCACCGTCCCGGCCATGGAACGGCCCGTGTTCGCGCAGCTAGTGTCAGAGCTTGAGCCGGATGACATCCTCGTGGTCGCCAAGCTGGATCGGCTGGGCCGGAATGCCTCGGACGTGGACCGAACGGTAGAGATGCTTCGACTGAAGGGCGTCCGGGTGGTGGTGCTCGACCTGCCGGTGATGGAGGTAACCAGCGCAGCCGGAGAGCTGGTGCGCCGCATGTTCGCTGCCTTCGCCCAATTCGAGAGGGATCAACTGGTTGAGCGTACCCACGCTGGACTTGCGCGGGCCAAGGCAGAGGGCAAAGCACTGGGCCGCAGGGATGTCCTTGCCGTGCTCGCAGAGAAGCGCGGGATGGGCCTGCCTCAATTGCACGAGGAGATACGCGGCAAGCTGGCTGAGGGAGCAACAGCGCGAGGGCTGGCGAAGGAGTACGGCGTCTCGCATCCCACCATCATGAAAACAGCACGGCTCACCGGATGACGTCAATCATCACATGCGCATCACAACTTGACAGCGGCAGCGGTAAGTCATCGAGCAACACGTGAGCGACCTGACGCACGTGCTTTAGCACCAGACGCTAGGGCCTCCGCTTCTCCCACATCGATGATATCTCTGAGTACACTCTGAAAATTGCTCGGTGTACTGTTTAGCCTCAATCCAAAAAATGTACCTTCAAACGAGCATGGCTCAATAAGTCTTTCCTGCTTACGTCCCACAAGCATTGCTGTGCCACTCCCCAAAGCAAACCATCCAAAACTGGCCGCAAGTTCACTGAGCACATATAACCCGTATCCCGAATTATCATAAATATTCTCGACTTCGCTAAGCCCTGCAGTGCGTGACACGCCAGGTCGGACAGCAAGCGGCAGAGCCTCATCATCGAAGAAAAAATCATGTGTTCTCGATAGTGTCCTCGCGATGCCTACCCCCTCATCGACGATGGCAACCTCGACCTGCCCGCCGTACCAACGCTGCCCACAGATGAAACACTCGTCCGCTTGGGAATGTTCAAATACGTTACGGATAATCTCTCTCACGGAATACGTGTACGTTCTCAATCGCTCCGAATCGTCGAAAGAGCCCGCTAAAACTCCGCCGATCCGCCTTGCCTCTTCCTCAATGGCCTCATACCAGCTCTGAACGCCTCGAATCACTACATCCACCTCCGGCCTCCTGATGGAGCGAATCGGTAGGTAACGGACTGATCCATTCCTTTGCCCAACCTTATTACCTCGATTCAAGTGAACAAAGTCAAAGAAGCCCATGTGCATAAGGTATGAATGAGCACTCACAGAAGCGCTAACGCCGCGCTGGTATGTGGCATAGCCACACTCCCGCCTATAACTGACCCATCGTCGCAATTTAGAGCCTACAACTAACATCCCGCTCGGATAGGAGTACTTGAGCTGTGAGAAGTCCACTGTTACGTTATCTTCGTCAAGCGAAGAGTCTAGTTGCAAACACAACGCGTCCAGCGCTTCGCGCTCAAATTTAGCCGGCATTAGAACATCCATCTTGCTATCCAATTGAATAAACCCTGCGTACGACCGTGGGCAATATGGCCAGAATAAAATCGTGACCTGATTGAGAACCTTTATTCCATAAAGCCGGAAATCCGTACCGGAGCAAGACATCTAAACTGCCCCGCAAAAAACTCTTGCAAACAAAATCCGAATTCTTGTAATATTCGGTCCCCGGCGAAAAAGAGTCGGGAGTTCGCTACGGCGAGCTAACCAATGCTGTCGTGCCCGCGTGTGATTTCACACCAAAACATAACGACGCAAACCGCTGACGAGCTCTAACCCTCGTTAGTCGGATTCCAAAGGGCCACTACTTATACCTTCCTTCGCTGGAAGTCGTGTAAGCGGTGGCCCTTTTTGCGTTTTGGATTCGGCTCTTTGGTTCGTTCTTTAACAATTTGATAGTCACTGGCAGCGTAGTGAACTGCTGGTGAGCCGTAGACAGACTCGGCAAGTTTACTCACTGGCAAGCCAAGACCGGCAGGCTATTGAACGCCTGCTATACCAACCAACAGGAGAAAATATGCAAGCCACGAAAATCACCGCATCCACTCAGCTGGACAACACCTTTTCCGATGGTACCCGCTGGCTGATTCGCCGTATTCGCTATTCGTTGAGCCAGATGTTGTACCAAACCGAGGATATCTGGAACCGTTTAACGGGCACAGAAAAGGCACAGCGTGTTACAGAGTTCCGTAATGCTCGCAATTTACTGATTGAGCTAACCCAAGACCAAAGCCCAACTATCGAGTCTCCTTGGAGTCAGTGCGAGAGCGAAGAAGAATATCTGAGCATGGGGGCCGATCATCGCTACCCCGACAAGTGGTACAAGTTCGCGCCGGAATGGATGCAAGTAGCTCACGCCCACCTGATGGTGGCAGTTACCGAAGAAGATACTCGCTTGAACGGCAGAACTTAACTTAGTCGCCACCGCTCTAGTCGTCGAAAAGGTAGCAGATTAGAAATGTAATGGCAACCATCCTAACAGGGCCAGCCGGGGGCAATCCGGCTGCCCTTATTTCCCGCCGTGCTATTTCGGTCAGCTATATGACACACAGAAGCCGCATAAGTGGGCTGGGTGGTCTGTACGTGGTGGCTCACGTTAAAAGGCATGTGGCCGTACGGGCAGAGGGAAACCTCTGGGTCACAAGGGAGGCTCTGTAAATAGGTACGAATCCGACGCGACGTCAGGGTAACTATGAGCCATCTTCGTTTGCATGGTGCTTCTTCTGGAGTATCTGTGGAAACGGGGAGGGAAGATGTAATAGGAAACGATCCTCCGCTCTGTCAGAGGAGTAATACCTAGGGTATTCCTTGGGGTATCCCAGAGTATCCCAAAGGATGGGCACAAGGAGTACCTGCCTAAACCATTTCACAGAAGACCTACGCGGGATACACTGAAGACACATCAGCAGTCCGTGCAACATCCTCCGTATTCCGTCCGTACTCACCTTCTATCCATTGCACAGCGTCCAGTACCACACCCGGTACCGAACCTGCCATAGCAGCACCTTTGCCTCCCTCTTCGAACACAAGCCAGCCAAGCCTAAGAGCCCACAGAGCACGCCATGACCAGCACTCGCACCTCTGAATCCCACATACCTGAACCTCATCCACTTGAACATAACGAAGTAGAGCGGCAGCACTTCCTTAGCACTCTGGATTGTGCATCTCCTATCGGCAGGAGCGCGTACCGCCGTGCTGTTGAAGCCCTCACCGGATCGCTGCCAACATGGGCCATCCGTGGCAAGCCGGGACGGAAGCCGTCTAGCAGGGAAGCACCACGAGTCTAACAAGAACAGCAGGTTCAGCCCGAACAGGAGGCCAGCCTGCATTGCACAGTACAGAGCAGCACTTAACCAGCAAAGGACAGCAACATGAAGAAGCAGGACTACAGCGGCACCACTGAGTATCAAGAGGGCTACACGAAAGGTGAAGCAACAGCCGGGACATGGCGAATAGCAAAGCGGACATCGCTGTGGAAGCGCGGCACCCGCACCGAATTCAGGAATGACGCCATCAGGCGTGATCTCCGTTTCCGGAACATCCCCGAGAAGTCCACCGAGGGGCAAGCGTTCAGCCAAGGTTTTATCGCGGCATACACCCGTGCCTTTGCCCGTACCTGCGGTCACTAAGGAACATCCAGCATGGGATGGGCAGCATTAGCAAAGGCGGCAATGGACTGGACGGGCAGCTACTTACAGGCCCGTACACAACACAGCATCAGCTTGGCACAAGGCATCATGGACGATGCCAACACCTACGCACAGAACCTCGTCAACAACGCCAACACGGACGCGGCCAACCTGACCCGGCAGGGCCAGAACCAAGTCGCAGCCGCCGAGGCATCGCTCGGCAACGCGCAGCGGAGCATCAGCAACCAGAACAAGCTGGATGCCGCAGGCACCCAACTCGACACCCAAGCCCAGAATTTCGCCCGTCTGCAAGATCAGATGACGCGGGGCGGGCTGGAGGACAGCCTCCGGGCGTCCGAGCAGATGGGGGCGCTACACGCGCAGCAGGCCGCCTCGGGTACCGGTGGATCATCCGCAGCGATGATGCACGCCACGCTGGCTCTCTCGGTGGCACGGCAGAACACCATCCGAGACAACAACCAGCAGTACACGAACTACGACATGCAGCAGCAGCGCATGGGCCTGATCCAGAACACCATCAGTAGCTTAGACGAAGGGCAGACCTTCGCCCCTATCGACTACAACGTGAACGTGGCCCCGCTGGTGCAATCTCCGCTCCGCATGGATCAGTTCGCGGGCAGTGCTGTATCGCAAGCTTGGGTCGGCATGCTGGGTAAGGACGCAGGTTCCCTCACTCAGAGTATCGGCTCGTGGAAGGGCGGTACGGACTGGAGCAAGGTACAGGCCGACGATAGCAACGTAGTCAACATGAATGACGGCTGGAACAACTTCAGCACGAAGAACTTCAGCTCTACCCCGAACCTCGGCTCAGGAGTCTACGGGATGGGCGGTAGCGCAGGTAGCAGCGGCAACTTCTTCTCCTCGGAGTCTTACTCCGGGAGCGGTAGCTACCAGTTGTACTAAGTGCATTGAGTGCAGGCGCGGGGCTTCGGCCCTGCTCCTCGCTTCTCTGTTTGCGCGTGCGCCATCTGTTTCCTTTGCTCCAACTTGAAGTGCACGCGCAAGGCCACGCATGCTGCCCTCGCTGCGGGCGACTGATGCGCCGCGCCCTGCTCTATCTGTTGATTGCTTACACGCTGGTGGTTGATGTGGCCGTGGCCGCTTTCATCGCCAGCACTGCATACCACAAACACCTCCCGTCCTGCGCCTGGACTCAATCGGCCCAAAACTGGGCCCATTAAAGGAACCTACGATGACACCCAAGCTGCTCGCTGTGACTCCGACCATGACCACCGTGGAAATCGCCCTGCTCACGGGCAAGGCGCACAAGCATGTGATGCGGGATACGCGCCAGATGCTGACCGAGCTGCGCGGAGAGGCAAATCTCTCTACCTTCGAGGCCAGCTACACCGATGACCGCAACCGCACCAAGCCTGCCTTCGCTCTGCCCTACCGCGAAACCATGATCCTCGTGTCCGGCTACAGCCTCCAGATGCGGGCGAAGATCATCGACCGCTGGCAAGAGCTGGAGCAAGCGGCCAAGGCACCGGCCATCAACCTGAACGATCCGGCCTCCCTGCGTACTGCGCTGCTAGGCTACACGGAGAAGGTGCTGGAGCTGAAAGCCACAGTGGCAGAACAGGCACCGAAGGTGGAGGGATTCGAGCGAATCGCCGATGGACACGGCCCGCTGGCCATGCTGGCCGCTACCAAACTTGGACTGTTGACACCATACTCATCACCTTCTATTACGAAGCAACAGACTCACGCCCCCCGCAAGATTCTCCACAGACAAATCTGTAGTTGAACTGATATCGCTAGTTGCTCGGCCAAATTCGTCGTCTATTTGCAGGGTTGTCGCCATTCGAAGCGCCTCCATCTGCGCCCTACTCAGATGGAAATTTGCCCGAAACGTAGCCCAACCATCTCTTTGATTCAACTCAAAAAACCAAGCGTCCAATGCTTTGGGGCGGATTTTCTGACGTTGATCGACTATGAATTGAATATTCCCTTGTTCAGACACAGGAAATTGGCCTAGTCGGGTCGCTTGGAACTGCTGAAGTGAGAACGCTGCCATCACGCTAAGAAGATATTCCCCGCCAACTTCTACGAATGACAGAAGCACCATATGCCCCGATGCGATTTCTTGCCGTACTGTTAGTCGGGGCACTCCGCTCTTCTCGACAACGATACTCCAGCTAGAGAGAGGAGAAATTGTGTTATCGATTCGTAGTTGACGCGCAACTTCAGGGGCTATCCAACGTATGCTATTACTTGCGGTTACTGACGCGATGTCGATCATTTGACGATCCACTCCCATCGAAGCAACGTAACTCGCAAGAGTTGTAACCGTGACTTGCGAATCGCCTTCACTCAGATTTCCGCCTATTGTCGAGAACTGGTGAACTCCGAATCTACCTCCTTGGGCAATAGTTCGGCGCACTCCGCCAATGAAAGCGAGTGAACACGCAGAGGCACAAATTACGTCCGTCGCCACAATTCGATCATGATAGCCATCGGGACTACGATCTCGAACTTCTTCCGTGTATATCGGAGCAAGTTCCGTATCGAGCTTCAAACGCCGTATTAGTCGCCCTAGCGCTATGCGCCCTAACAGGCTTCCCCCTGGGCTATCGAAGACAAGCGTTGGATTCTTGTTGAAGTATTTGTCCTTCGCGGCACGGCTCGTAAGAAACGCCTGTAACTTATCAGCTGAATCGGTCTCTATCCTGCCTTTGGCCAGGACGCGCATACCACAAAAATCTCCGTTCCCAGAACAAGGCGTGTAGGTCTCGAAAGTCATGGGTTCATTTGACATCGCTGAAGCCCCGCTTGCGCAGCCAGTCAAGATCGTCGCTGCGAGGAATTTCACCAATAGTCGCCGACACCACATATCGAATGTCGCAGTGCATCGCATCGTTTTAGCAGAGTTTCCCACTATGAAGGCGTTACGATTTTCGTTTTCCAGCCTCATCCCATCCCCGTATATTAAAGTCCGCTTTACAAATTATGGGGCACGGAAGTGGGTATTGGAATACTTGACGCTGGTATACCCGCACGCGTAAACTTCTGTCTGTCGCGAACAAAGACGCGGCCGGGTTTAGCAGCCCGAATGACAGAGGCGGACAACCGCCACTCGGCGGTATTTTTACGTCCGTATCTCGGCACCTCCTATGGGCGGCAGTGATGGGGAGGCTTCGGCCTGCCGGTTTCCTTTGTCTCCGGTCTGCTAACCCCGTCATTTGCTGCCCACCCCGTTTAGCAGCGGGATGCGTGGTTCTTCACCGACAAAGGAGGCACTATGCTAAGCATCATCACGTCCATATATCTCAGGGTGACATTCCCCACCCCCGCCGCTAGTGCTCACCAGCAGGACACATTCTCCGCCATTGCAGCAGCGCAGGGGGCCGCATGAAGGTCTGTGCACGCGGCAAGTACCGCATGAACGTGTATGACCGCTATGGTGACACCATGTCCCACCGTTGCTACAACAGTAGCACCAGTTGCGCCAATGCAGCATGCGCGTTGCTCGGACGCGGGTACTGGGCAAGGACTGTGACCGTGACTGATTTTGGGACGCGCTACGACCCTTTGAGGCACGTCGGGAGAGCCGCTGCCTAACTGGCATTCCGTCTACCGATAAGTAAGGCCCGCCTATGACGAAAATAGATTAGTCGAGCTTCAAAGCTAGTTTAGACGCCTCAAGGTGGGTGTATCGCTGGAGCATACGCATGTCCTTGTGGCCGCTGATAGATGCCACCTCTATGGGATGGAGCCCCTTTTCAAAGAGCCGCGTGACCGCCTCATGTCTCAAATCATGGAAGCGCAAGTCCTCGATTCCGGCGCGCTTACGGGCGTTCTGGAAGGCCCGCTTAACTGCCTCGCCGGTCACTCCGGGGAACACAGGGCCAGCACGATCCGGCGTTGGCTCAATGAGCGCAAGCCTTCGCAGTAACGCAATTGCTCGCATCGAGAGCGGCACAGTCCTATGGTCGCCGTTCTTGGTGTCGGGTAGGTGCGCCGTGCGCTTATCCAGATCGATATGACTCCAATCGAGCGACACTATCTCTCCTTGGCGCATGGCCGTCTCGATGGCAAACAGAATAATGGAGGGCAGGAAGCCGCCCTGTGCCGCCTCAGCAGCAAGAAGCAACCGATCTAACTCATTGCCACGTAATCGCCGTATCCTACCCTTAGAAAGCTTCGGCTTGCGCGGCAGCGCGAACGGGTTACTTGCCAGCATCAGCCCCCATTCTCTCCGAGCCATGTTAATCACGGCCGACATGAGGTGCATCTCACGGGTCACAGTATCGGGGGCAACCTCCACCAAACGACGGTCCCGCCATTGTGCAATGATCGGCGGAGTGAGGCTTCCCACCGCGTGACTTGAGATATTGTCCCGCATCAGCTTACCAAGCCGCAGCACTTCACTCTCCGCTGACTTCTTCGATGGTGATATAAGGACACTGTACTGCGCCATAAGATCGCGGAACGGCGTTGCTCCCGAAAACAAAGCCGGCTCTGGCGGCGCGGGGATAGAATGGGCTAGGGGCCGCAATTGCCGTTTCCTTGGCCGTGGCTCTTCCCGCAAATTCGCGTTCTGACGTAGCTCGGCCTCCACTGCCTCAATCCATTGTTCGGCAGCCTCTCTTGAGTGGAAGGTCTGCGATCGTGCTGGGTAGCCTCCTAGGCGCACACGAGCTTGGTATGTGGTCGCCCTCTTGTTATCGTCCCGTACTTGGATCGTGCCCATACAACTCTCCTCGGAGTGGAATCGTCGCGGGGCAAAACCTCGTATTAGGCAGCACCTCTCAGCCCTTGTGGGGCGACACCAACGCCCTTAAGTGCGTGTGGGGTGAAGACCTTCAGTGTGCCACACAATATGTTGAACATGCTCATTGGACAGCACGCACTCAATCTGACGGATAGAATAATCGAATACGAACAGAACGGATGCTGACATGTGGTCAACAGCAATGTGGGGCTTTCTGGGGCTGACTGCAACGGTCGGACTCACTTGGGTATCAATGACTGGCCCGCTGGAGAAATGGGGAAGCGTGCTAATTGCCACGACTTCGATACTAGGAGTAGCCACTCTCTTCTGCTTTGTCATGATGCTTTTGGGAATTGTCCGGAAGCGGTCTCATGGCGGCCCGAAACTGGAGCTGCTGGTGGGGCAAGAAGGGCGGTATTTTGAAACACGTAGCCACAATATCTATAATCTGTCGAAAACCGTACTGATCGGGGTAAAGAACTCGGGGAGTACCTTGCTCACCAATTGCAAACTGGAGTTTGAAGCCACCGACAAGGACAGCGGTAAACAGCAAACTTGGCACAGAGACGGGCCGTTCAGCCTATACATTGGGGAGGAGCGCCTTGTCAGCCTCGCTATGTATGGCGAGCCGGTTCCTCCACATCCTCAGGGAACGGACAGAATTCAACTCAGTGCAATACCAAGCTCCAACTTTTGGCGTCCGCCCGCATTACCCTTGGCCGGTGGAGTCGTCAAAGTAAGAGCCTTCAGCAGCGAGACTCCACCGTACGAACTGCATTGCAAGCTCTGGGTAGAAAACGATAAGCTGAAATGGGAGAGACTATAAGCGAATCAGCCGAGCTTTTGCACCAGCATGGATACGTCGAGGTGCGTATAGCGATCCAACATAGCCAGCGTCTTGTGCCCGGTGATTCGGGCCACCTCAATGACGTTAAGCCCTTTCTCAAATAGCCTACTCGTTGCCTCATGCCGTAGGTCGTGGAAGTTAACCTCCCCCATCCGGGCGCGGACGGCTGCACGCTTGAACGCTTGGGTAACGGAGTCGGGGGCGAGAGAGAAGACCTTCCCGGCATCTTCCGGCCTCATGCCCTCCAGTAGCTCTAAGGCCACCGTGGACAGCGGTACAGTCCTTGGCTGGTCGGTCTTCGTCTCGGGCAAGTAAACAGACCTTAGTTGTAGATTGACGTGCTCCCAACGGATGCCGACTATCTCGCTCCTCCGCATGGCTGTCTCCACGGCGAATCGGATGATGATCTTCAGTTCTGGGGATTCTGTTGCCGCCACGAGCCTGTTCACATCCTCGGGAGGTACCCGCATGTCCCGCCCCTTGGGCATAGAGGGCCGCTTCGTCCTCGGGATACCATTGGGTAACACCACGCCCCACTCCTCGGCGGCTGTCTTGTATGCCCGATGAAGGAGGTTCAACTCGTGGATGACGGACTGCGGCCCGACCGAGAGCAGACGCTTGGCCTTGTACTGGGCGAGGATGATGGAAGTCAGGGTATGCACCCGGTAATCGCCGAGGGCGGCGTACAGGTGCTGAGAGCGGGATAAATCGGCTTTGTGGGATGCCTTGGCGACGGACACCTCTTCGAGATACCTCTCCAGCATCTCTCGGATGGTCATGGTCTGGCCCGAGGTAGAACCCGCGAACTGCTGTCGAGCCATCTGAGACTCTACGTCGCGGCCCCATGCTTGGGCCTCGGCTTTCGTGTCGAATGTCTTTGTTTGTTGTGGATAGCCCTGCATGCGGACTTGTGCTTTCCACCTCCCACGGTACTGACTGATTGTTGCCATTGCGACCTCACATACGGTCGCCGTCACTTAGGTAGTAGTGTGCTCAAAATGTGCTCAGGACTGCTCAACTGGATACAGCGCCGCGTCCCGTAAGGGATGCAAGCCAACGAGCAATGGCCTTCTAAGCCATAGGTCGGGGGTTCGAGTCCCTCAGGGCAGGCCACATTTCCCGGCATTTTCATTGCAGCACACGCAACCGCGGCGCTCAGGATCAGTGGTGACCGCCTGATCTGTATCGACCATCAATGCAATGGCAGGCAATGACTGACCACCAGCCACCATTGTTCAGCGATCCCAAAGAAATGAGCTCGCTGATTCCGCATTGAAGAACAGCAAGACAAGAGGGACGCCACGCTGCATCCCTCTTGTCTTCACCCATGCGCGTGCGCACCGACCAGCAGCATTTCACCGCTGCGCTCCGCGACTGGTGCCACGGCCACGGGCGTGGCTGCGGGCACCATCTCAATGGGCTTGTCCCTTTCAGGATCAAGCTTGAACACCTGCACCGCCCCCGCCAACTGTACCGCCTGCTCCTGCAAGGACTGCGACGCCGCAGCCGCCTGCTCCACCAGCGCCGCATTCTGTTGCGTCGCCTGATCCATCAATCCGATGGCCTGATTGACCTGGACGATGCCGTCACTCTGTTCGGCACTGGCGGCCGTGATCTCGCCCACGATATCGGCCACGCGATGCACACTGCCCACGACCTGCTGCATCGTCGCACCCGCCTGCGCCACCAGACGGCTACCGCTTTCCACCTTGCCGACCGAATCATCGATGAGCTCCTTGATCTCACGGGCCGCCGCTGCCGAGCGCTGCGCCAGTGAGCGCACCTCGGAGGCGACCACCGCAAAACCGCGCCCCTGCTCGCCTGCGCGCGCCGCCTCCACGGCAGCATTCAGGGCAAGGATATTGGTCTGGAAAGCGATACCGTCAATCACGCTGATGATGTCAACGATCTTCAGGGACGAGGCATTGATCTCTTCCATCGTCTTGACCACCTCCTGTACCGCCTGACCACCCTCGCTGGCCACACCGGAGGCAGAAATCGCCAGCGCATTGGCCTGCTGGGCGTTATCGGCATTCTGGCGCACGGCAGCGGTGAGCTGTTCCATGGCCGAAGCGGTCTCTTCAATGGACCCGGCCTGGGATTCAGTGCGGCTGGACAGATCCAGATTGCCAGCCGCGATTTCTGCCGTGGCTGTGCCAATGGTATTGGCGCTATTGCGCACATTGCTCACGATGCGCACCAGACTGTCGGTCATCTGCTGGATGGCCTGCATCAACTGGCCGACCTCATCATTGGCGCGATGACGGATGCGGGTGCTGAGATCACCCGTGGCAATGGCGCGCGCAGTCAGGATGGCTTCACCCAGCGAGGTGGAAATGGCGCGCGAAATCAGCTGCCCCACCAGCGCCACCACCACACACACGAACAGGCTCATCAGCACGGCCTGGTAGATCGCCGAACGCAAACTGTTCTGGGCCGTCTGCACACCCTGCTGGCCGAGCTGCTCGTTGTGGCGGCGATGTGCAGCCAGCGCGTTGATGAGCTTGGTACCGGGCGGAACCACGTAGTGCTCCACGGCCGCCAGCGCTTCCTCGTTCTTGCCTTCGGCACCCAGCGCGATGACCCGCTGTCGGTTCTTCTCATACTCGGCAAAGGCATCACGGTCTGCCTGCAGCAACTGCCGGTCGGTGGCATCGGAGAGGACGTCCTTCTCGTAGCGATCAAAGGTGGCAAGGACCTGGTCACGCAGCGTGCTCATGGATTTTTCCAGCTGGAGACGGGCGGCGGCATCGGTCGCGGCGGCATAGCGCCAGATACCGACACGGATACCGAAAATCGCCTCGCTGGCCTCGCCCAGTACCAGCAGACTGGGCACGGTGTTGACCGAAGAATAGCTGGCCGCATCGGCAATGCGATTGCTGTGATAGATGCTCAAACCGGTGACGCCGGCCAGGCCCAGAACGACGGCGAGCAGAAGCAGACGGATTTTATTGGCAATGGTCATGATCAGGTTTCCTGCGCTCGATGTGGACGCGCATCAGGTGGATGGACTGAAATGGGTTGGGTTGACGCCAAAAAATTATATGTCCGCAAAAAATATGGAAAATCCACATGTGCCCGCATCTTGATACGAATCATGATTGCTGCCTGGAAAACGACGCTGGATCAAACGAGCGTAAAAACTAAGTTGCATCCTCCGCAAAAGCGCGTATAAGTGGACTCATTCAATAAAAAGAATTAGTAAATCCGGCAAAAGAAAATAGTCCCCGCAAGCTCAATTCAGCCAGTGAGTTCAATGGATCGAACCAGGGAGAAAGAAAGTACATCCGGAAGAAAGGCAAGGAAAACTAAGTTTTTCGCCATGCCTTTGGCGTACGCGGAAAAGAAAACAGCGGAGCCATCCTGCGCTCCGCTGATTCAGAAGACGATGAATCTGCTGCTATGCGCCCTGCCGATAAATATCCGGACGCGAGATATGCCACACGAAGTCACCGCGATTGATGGCCTCGAAACCACAGCTGGCATATAGCCACGGTGCGGTAGAAGTGGTCAGCATGACCCGACGCAGTTTCTGCAGGGTCGGATGCTGGTTCACCGATTCGATCATCCAGCGCCCCAGACCCTGGCCGCGCAAGTCGCCGACGACGAAGACGTCGCACAGGTAGCCGAAGGTGGCATGGTCGGTCACCACGCGGGCAAAACCGATCTGCTGCTTGCCGCGATAAAGACCGAAGCAAAGGCTGTTGGCCAAGGCGGTACGCACGGTGTTGAGGTCGATGCCGGGGGACCAGCTCGAATGGGTCAGTACGTCGTGGATGAGAGGGATGTCCAGCCGGTCGGGATCGGTGTCGATGAGGAAATCATCGCGCCGCCAGATCAGGTGATGGCTCATGGTCGTTCCTTGCTTGATGGCTTGTTGTCGTAAAAAGTTTGCCCTGGTGCATGTTGCCTGTTACTGCGAAAAACAATTTAGAACGTTTCTCCTCTTCCGGAATGGGCACGCCAACCCGCCCTGGCGAGCTGCTGCAGCGCGTGCTGACGGGCTTGACGACGGATCTGCGACAGTGCAAAAAATCGCCCGATTTATCTTTTCCGTGGATGAGATTCGTTCCGTGGCCGTTCATGATGCCACAGCCGCCCCCGCCTTGCGCAAGGCTTTCCATCGGGCAAGAGCGTCTGACTGACGCTTTCGGCTGAAACATTGCTTGCACTTCCGTTACACCTTGTCGACTCAAGCTGGCAGACCATGAATTCACTTCGGTGCGACGGCAGCGACCACGATCACCCGTATGGCTCCCGCGCACGCCATTGGCAAGGAGAACGACATGAACAAGATATCCCTGGCCTGGGCTACCTGCCTGGTCTTTTCGCTGGTCTCGGGCCTGCCCGTGCAGGCGCAGACGGCCTATGCGCCACCTGCACCGGTCTATACCCAGCAGCAGCTGGACCAGATGCTGGCACCGGTGGCGCTCTACCCGGATTCCCTGCTGGCCCAGGTCCTGATGGCCTCGACCTATCCGCTGGAGGTGGTGCAGGCCCAGCGCTTCGTGGAAGCCCGACCTGGCCTGCAAGGCGATGGGCTGGCCCGCGCCGTGGCCCCCATGCCCTGGGACCCGAGCGTGAAGGCGCTGGTGCAGTTTCCCTCGGTGCTGGCCATGCTCAATGACCGCCTGGACTGGACCCAGCAACTGGGCCAGGCCTTCCTCGGCCAGCAAGCCCCCGTGATGGATACGGTGCAGAACCTGCGCGAGCGTGCCCGCATTGCCGGCACGCTCGAATCCAGCCCGCAGCAGCGCGTGGTGGTGCAGGATGAGATGATCGAGATCGTGCCGGTCAATCCGCAGGTGGTCTACGTGCCCTACTACAACCCGACCGTGGTCTATGGCAGCTGGTGGTGGCCCTCGGCCCCGCCAGTGGTGTGGGCACCGCCGCCGCGCTATCGGCCGCCCAGCTATGAACCGGGCTTCTCGGCCAGCATCAGCTTCGGGGTGGGCATCGGCGTGATGCGTGCCGTCTTCGGTGAGGCGCGGCCGGACTGGCGCCAGCGCCAGGTACTGGTGACGCAGACCCGCATCAACAACGTCACCAACGTCAACAACACCAACATCATCCATCAACGCTATGTCAACAATGTCACCGTCAACCGCAACGTGACGATGAACCAGCGCCCGGTGGTATGGCACCACGATCCACGCTATGCCGGTGGGCGCTATGCCCAGCCATCCGCGCCCGCCGTGGCACCGCCGCCGGGACACCATGCACCGGCTGTGCGGCCACTGCCGGTGGTCGACAACGTGCAGCAGCGCCTGGCCCAGCAAGACCAGTTCCGCCAGCGCCAGGCCGTCGAGCAGCAACGCCAGCGCGAACAACAGGCCAATGACCAGCAACGCCAGCGTGAGCAGATGATCCGCGATCAGCAACACCAGCGCGAGCAGCAAGCCCAAGAGCAGCGCCAACGGCAACAGGCCGAGCAACGGCAGTGGCAGCAGCACCAGCAAGGTCAGCAGCAGAGACAGCAACAGCGCGAGCAGCAGATGCGCGAGCAGCAGATGCGCCAGCAGCAGATGATGAACCAGCAGCGCGAGCAGCAGCATCGCCAGATGGAGCAGGCCCGGCAGCAGCAACAGCAACAACATGAGGTCGCGCAACGTGAGCAGCACCAGCAGCAGACGCGGCAGCATGAAGCTCATCCGCGCCGTGACGACCGGCGCGACGAGCGCTCCTGATCTGGTCACAACGCCGCCCGCCCGGCCCTGAGCAGCCCGCCGCCCGCACGTTGCCCATCAGCAAACATGCGGGCAAGCGGGCCGCTTCAGTTATAATCTCGGGTTTTCCAGAGCTGTCGGAACAGGGCGTGCGGCGCCTCCTTGCCAAAGGAACAGTGCGCGCAGCCCGAGGCCATGCGGGTTGGATCGTCCAGCCGCGCCGGGGGCCGTGTTCCGCCCGGCTCCCACCCCGACCGATCCGCCATGCAAGAACCCAGCAACGAACTCCCCGACGTCGCCGCCACCGCTCCTGAGGCCGCTGACGCAGATAACGCCAGCGCGCCTGGCGCCACCACCAAGGTCTCTTCCGACCTGATCGCGCGCGAAGTCAAGCGCCGCCGCACCTTCGGCATCATCTCCCACCCCGACGCCGGCAAAACCACGCTGACCGAAAAGCTGCTGCTGTTCTCGGGCGCGATCCAGCTGGCCGGTACCGTGAAGGCCCGCAAGAGCGGTCGCCACGCCACTTCCGACTGGATGGAAATCGAAAAGCAGCGCGGCATTTCGGTAGCCAGTTCGGTGATGCAGTTCGAGTACCGCGACCACGTGGTCAACCTGCTCGACACCCCCGGCCACCAGGACTTCTCGGAAGATACCTATCGCGTGCTCACCGCCGTGGACTCGGCGCTGATGGTGATCGATGCCGCCAAGGGCGTGGAAGAGCAGACCATCAAGCTGTTGAACGTCTGCCGCATGCGCAATACGCCCATCATCACCTTCATGAACAAGCTGGACCGCGAAACCCGCGATTCGCTGGAGCTGTTGGATGAGCTGGAATCGGTGCTGAAGATCCAGTGCGCGCCGGTGACCTGGCCGATCGGCATGGGCAAGAATTTCCGTGGCGTGTATCACCTGCTGCGTGACGAGATCATGCTGTTCAAGGCCGGTGAAGAACGCGCCAACGGCAACGTGGAAATCATCAAGGGCATCGACAATCCCAAGCTGGCCGAGATGTTCCCGCTGGAAATCGAACAGCTCAAGATGGAAGTGGAACTGGTGCATGGCGCCTCCCACCCCTTCAACCTGGAGGACTTTCTGGCCGGAGTGCAGACCCCGGTCTTCTTCGGCTCGGCCATCAACAACTTCGGCGTGCGCGAGATCCTCGATGCGCTGCTGGACTGGGCACCGGGTCCGGGCGGACGCGATGCCACCGTGCGCGAGGTCAAGCCGACCGAGGAGCCGTTCTCCGGTTTCGTCTTCAAGATCCAGGCCAACATGGACCCGGCCCATCGCGACCGCATCGCCTTCCTGCGCGTGTGCTCGGGTCGCTTCGAGCGCGGCATGAAATTGAAGCACCTGCGCCTGAACCGCGACATCAAGGTGTCTTCGGTGGTGACCTTCATGGCCTCCAGCCGCGAACAGGTGGAAGAAGCCTATGCCGGCGACATCATCGGCCTGCCCAACCACGGCAACATGCAGATCGGCGACAGCTTCTCCGAAGGCGAGATGCTGCAGTTCACCGGCATCCCCTACTTCGCCCCGGACTTCTTCCGCGTGGCACGCATCCGCAATCCGCTCAAGATCAAGCAGTTGCACAAAGGCCTGCAGCAGCTCGGCGAAGAAGGCGCGGTGCAGGTCTTCAAGCCGGTGACTGGCAGCGACCTGATCCTGGGCGCGGTCGGCGTGCTGCAGTTCGAAGTGGTAGCCAGCCGCCTGCTGAATGAATATGGCGTGGATGCGGTGTTTGAAGGCACCAGCATCAGCAGCGCCCGCTGGATCAGCTGCGATGACAAGAAGAAACTGGCCGACTTCGAGAAGTCCTCGGCCGGCGCCAACCTGGCCATCGATGCGGCCGGTAACATGGCCTACCTGGCCAGCTCGGGCGTGAACCTGCGCCTGACCCAGGAACGCTGGCCGGAGATCACTTTCCATGCGACCCGTGAGCACGCGGCCAAGCTGGATTGACCAGGCGTTGAGCGCATCGACCGGCCCGCGCCGGTCATGAAATGAAAATCGCCCGACAGGCGCAAACCTGTCGGGCGATTTTCTTATGCCTTGCTGATGGGGAATTACTTGGCGTTCTTGAACGCTTCCACACCGGCCAGGATTTCAGCACGGGCAGCGTCCGGGCCTTCCCAGCCCTCGACCTTGACCCACTTGCCCTTTTCCAGATCCTTGTAGTGTTCGAAGAAGTGCTTGATCTGGTTCAGACGCAGTTCGTTCAGGTCTTCCGGCTTTTGCCAGTGGGTGTAGATCGGCAGGATCTTGTCGACCGGCACGGCCAGCAGCTTGGCGTCGATGCCCGATTCATCGGCCATCTTCAGCACGCCGATGGGGCGGCAGCGCACCACCACGCCCGGGATCAGCGGGAACGGGGTGATCACCAGCACGTCGACCGGGTCGCCGTCTTGCGACAGGGTCTGGGGAATGTAGCCGTAGTTGCACGGATAGTGCATGGCGGTACCCATGAAACGGTCGACGAAGATGGCGCCGGTGTCCTTGTCCACTTCGTACTTGATCGGATCGGCGTTCATCGGGATTTCGATGATCACGTTGAAGTCATTGGGCAGGTCGCGGCCAGCGGGGACGTTGTTCAGGCTCATGGGATTCTCACTAGGGAAAGAAACGAAAAGCGGTTTTCGGGTCGCCACCGCCTGAGCTTAATGCTCGATGCAATAAGCATTAAGCTGGGCTTAATGCTCAAACCAGGCCGTGCCAACACCGGAAAGCCGCAATTATAGCGGCATTCAGGCTCAGTCCGGCATCTTGGCCGGTGCAACTTACGCCAACATGACAGCGCCCGGCCATGGTCATGAAAAAGGCGGAAGGGCTTGCGCCGCTTCCGCCTTGGTCATTGACCCGCACAACAAGTTCAGCGGATGGCCGTCGCCAGGGCGCATTGCTTGTAGTGGGCAGCGGCCTGGTCGGGCTGGTCCAGGGCCTCATGCAGCTGGGCCAGGGCCAGGTGCGATTCACGCACGGTGCGGGGTTCGATGGCGTCCGAGAGGGCTTGCTCCAGATGGCGCTGGGCCTTGCCCCACAGCTTCTGGCGCAGGCAGAACATGCCCAGGGTCAGCGCCAGTTCGGCATCCGTCGGGTTCTTGGCCAGCCAGGATTCGCAATGCTCGATCTGCGACAGCAAGGCCGGCGAGCCGGCTTCGGCGGTCGACTCACGATAGGCGCGCAGCAGGCGGATATCCCAGTCGGCAGCCAGGGCGCGTTCCAGCAGACTGCGCGCCTCGTCATGCAGGCCACGGCTGGAGAAGGCCTGGGCCGCCCGCACGGCGATGTAGGGCTTCAACTTGTCGGCACCGGGTACGCCGTTCCACAGCAGGCGAATCGATTCGGCATCGTGCGAGCGGTCCGACAGCAAGGCATCGTAGGACATCTCGCGCAGGCGATTGGACAGGGCCGGATGCAGGGCATTGCGCTTGTCCAGGGTCTGCACCAGGCGCAGTACCTCGGGCCAGTTCTTGGCTTGCTGGTTGGCCTTCAAGGCCCACTGCAGGGCCTGGATGTGGCGGGTGCCGTTGGCGTTCAACTCTTCCACCGTTTCCAGCGCCTGTTTGAAGTGATGTTCGTCCACTTGCAGTTCCAGTGCCGTCATCAGGCGCGCAGCTTTCAAGGTCGGATCGACTTCGGTACTGGCCAGCCAGATGTCGCGGCGCTCGCCCTGGCGCATGCGGTGCGCGGCACGGGCTGCGATCAGGGCGGCGATGCCGGCGTTGTCGGGCAGGTCGGAGGCGCGTGTGGCAGACTTCTCGGCCTGGCCGAAGCGGCCTTCGAAATAGGCCTTCAGGGCATCGCGCAGGGCCTTGTTGCTTTCATTCTCGCGCTTGGCACGACGATAGGCGATCACGCGGCCGGGCAGCTTCTGCGTCAGGCGGATGGCGCGGATGACCACATAGATGGTCAAAAACACCGCCAGCACGGCGAAGAGGAAGAAGTTCAGGGACAGGTCGATGCGGTACGGCGGATAGAACAGCACCACATTGCCCGGGTTGAAGCGCGCCAGCACGGCCAGGCCGATGGCGGACGCGAAGAGGGTCAGAAGCCAGAGCAGTATTTTCATATCAGGTTCCCGTCAGCGGCTCACGGACGGGCCTTGTAGTTGCGCACGGCGTTGAGGCTTTCGGCCAGCGTGGGCAACTGAATGGAGACATTGCTGCCCTGTACCTGCTTCAACAGCGCCTGGGTAGTCTGGACCTGCTTGGCGCGGGTATCGAAATACTTGGCGATGGTGTCCTGGGCCGACGACAGGTCATTGCGGAAGGCGAACTCGTTGCGTGAAAGCAGGGCCAGGCGCGCATTGAGCAGGCGCAGCTTGAGGTTCTCTCGCACGAAGTAGGCCTGGCCCGGCGAGAGCAGGATCGCTTCCGGTGTCTGCACTTCACGGATGCGCACCAGCTGGCGCAGTTCGGACCACATCTCGGTGCTCATGCTCTGCCAGGTCTCACGCGCACCGGCCAGCCATTGCGACCAGGCCGAGGCTTCGGCGGGTGCGGCTTCGGCCCGGGTCTTGCCATGCTTGGTCTCGCCCTTGGCGGCGGCCTTCACCGGCTGCGGCTTGGGCTCGCTGGCCGACTCCACCGGATGCTCGTCCACCAGCAGCGGCAGGGTATCGACCTGGCCGATGGCGCTATCGAGGCGCACGGCGATGCCGGCGATGTCCACCGTCGGCAGGGCCTTCAGGCGCTCGATGTCATGCGCAATGGCACGACGGATCACGATGAACTGCGCCTTGTCCGAACGCGACAGGCTCTTGTCGGCATTCTGCAGGGCAATCAGCGCACCTTGCACGTTGCCGGCCAGCTCCAGCTGCTGGTCTGCAGTGGAGAGCACTTCCTCGATTTCGGAGAGGGCCCAGTCGTCGCGGTTCTTGTTCAAGTCCTGGTACATCTGCTCCAGCGCCAGCTGCTGGCTCTGGGATTCGGCCTGCTTGCTGTCCAGCACGCTGACCTTGGATTGCAGCTCCTTGGTGCTTTCCTGCACTGACTTGAGCACGCCCTTGAGTTCATTGCTGTTGTTGTCGCCATTCTGCAGGCGCTGCGCGACTTCGCTGCGCAGGTCGCGCAGTTCGGTATGCGAAACCCACCACTGCGCGCCCAGGCCGGCGATGACCAGCAGCAGCACGATGGTCTGCGCACGCTGGCGGCGACGCAGCACCGCCGTGCCATCGGGCGGGGTGAAGGTATAGGACGCCTGCGGCGCCGCTGCACCAGCGTTGTGGCTGGCTTGCGGTTGAGGCTCCGGCAATTGGGGGGTGGGTTGCTGTTCGTTCATGGGCTGGATTGTAACGCGGCAAATTACGCGGCCGCTCAGGGAGCGGGTGGAGCAAGGGCGGCAAGCAGGCGTTCGTCACCCGATCCGGTCAGGACCACCTGCACGAAACCCTGCTCCCGCGCGGTCTCGGCGATCCTGTGGTGAGAGACGACGATGCGTTGTCGTTGCAGTTTTACCACACGTTCCTCACCTCCGGCTAGTCTTGCCAAGTGAAGCAAATTGCGCAAGGCCTCGGAACTGGTGATGACCCAGTCGGCCCCGCCATCGAGCAAATCCAGCAGTTGCAGGCGGCTTGGCGCATCCAGTTCGGGGGCCAGGCGGCGATAGGCGGTGAGGAATTGAACCTCCACGCCCTGTTGTTGCAAAGCTTCACTCAGGAAATCGCGGCCGGCCTGGCCGCGCACAATCAGAGCACGCCTGCCGCGCAATTGTTCCAAAGGGAGGGATTTGAACAATTCCTCGGAATCCATCTTGTCGGCGCGTTGGGGGCCGTAGATGGTGGCATTGCCCCCATCGACGCCATGTCCGCACAAGGCCACCCTGCTGCCCTCTCCCACGATGCCGATTGGCACATCGCGCGGCCATTGCTGCAGATGGGCAAAGACGGCATCGATGGCATTGGGACTGACGAAGACCACCAGTGCGAAGTCTTGCAGGCGCGCCAGCGCGGCCTTGAGTTCGCTGTCATCGTCCACCGGACCGATGACCAGGAGCGGAAACACCACGGCACGCCGGCCCAACTGCTGCACGCGCTCGGCAAAGCTGGCGGCCTGTTGCAGTGGCCGCGTCACGACCACTGGCAACGATGCGGGGGGTTCAGGCCGAAGCGGCATCAGCCTGGGCCTTGCAGGCCGCCAGAATGGCATCGGCGCCGCGCGCCTTGAGCAGCTCGGCCACTTGCGCACCGAGCGCCTCGGGCGCATCCGGCGAACCTTCGGCCTCGGCGGCAGCGGCTTGCGCGCCATCGGGGGTGGCGATCATGGCGCGCAGGTGCAGGCGCTCGCCCTCCAGCGTGGCATAGGCCGCCAGCGGAATCTGGCAGCTGGCTCCAAAGATGCGCGAGACCGAGCGCTCGGCGGCCGAGACCACGGCGGCGGGCTCGTCATGCAGGGGAGCCAGCAGGCGCTTGATATCGTCACGGCCCTCGGGGATCTCGATGGCCAGCGTGCCCTGGCCGGGCGACGGCAGGCTCTGTTCGGGATCGAGGAAGGAGCGGATGCGCGCCTTCAGACCCAGGCGGTTCAGTCCGGCCACGGCCAGGATGATGGCGGCATAGTCGCCGCGATCCAGCTTGGCCAGGCGGGTATCGAGATTGCCGCGCAGCGGCCTGACCACCAGTTGCGGATAACGCGCGGCGATCATGGCCTGGCGGCGCAGGCTGCTGGTGCCGACGATGGCGCCAGCGGGCAGCGCATCGAGCGAATCGTAGTCGTTGGAGACGAAGGCGTCGCGCGGATCTTCGCGCTCCAGGATGGCGGCCAGCTCGAAGCCTTCGGGCAGGTCCATGGGCATGTCCTTCAGGCAGTGCACGGCGAGGTCGGCGCGGCCTTCGGCCATGGCCACCTCCAGCTCCTTGACGAACAGGCCCTTGCCGCCGACCTTGGAGAGCGCGCGATCAAGAATCTGGTCGCCACGGGTGGTGGTTCCGAGGATATTGATGCTGCACTGCGGATATAATGCGGCCAGACGGTCCCGCACGTACTCGGCCTGCCACATGGCAAGGCGGCTCTCACGCGAGACGATGACGATGTTGGAAGGAGGAAATTCTTTCAAGACGGGCTTTCCGATTCAGTCGTGGCACCCGCGGCCGAGGAGACAGGGAAAGCAGGAGACCGGCGAATCCAGACTGAACAATACGATTAAAAAAAGCGATCGAGGGCAAGCAGCAACGAACATCGATCACAGAGACCAGAAGCGAGACGCACACCAAAAACGAGGCAAACAAACGAGCCAAATTCTAGCACGCACACCCACGGCAATCCGATCCACAAGCACGACTTTCTCCTCCGAAAACCGCAGCAACCGTTGATCATGGCGACCAAAAATCCAACACCACGCAGTGCCCGTTCCACTCCCTCCACCCCCCGCGCCACCGCTGCCACCAAGAGCAGCCCGGCCAGCAAGACCATCAGCAAACCCGCCCGCAGCACCGACAAGGATGCGCCGCTGAAGGAAGACATCCGCCTGCTCGGGCGTCTCTTGGGCGAAGTCGTGCGGGAACAGGAAGGCGATGACGTCTTCGAGGTGGTGGAAACCATCCGCCAGACCGCCGTGCGTTTCCGCCGCGAATCCGATGCCAAGGCCGGCGCCGAGCTGGACAAGCTGTTGAAGAAACTGACCCGCGACCAGACCAATTCGGTGGTGCGCGCGTTTTCCTATTTTTCGCACCTGGCCAACATCGCCGAAGACCAGCACCACAACCGCCGCCGCCGCGCGCACCTGCTGGCCGGCTCCGAAGCCCAGCCCGGCAGCGTGGCCTATGCCCTGTCGCGGCTGGATGATGCTGGTGTCTCGGGCGCACAAGTGCGCAGCTTCCTGAAGGAAGCACTGGTCTCGCCGGTGCTCACCGCCCACCCCACCGAAGTGCAGCGCAAGTCCATCCTGGACGCCGAGCGCGAGATCGCCCGCCTGGTGGCAGAACGCGACCTGCCCTTGACACCGCGCGAACTGCGCCACAACACCGAACTGCTGCGCGCACGCATCGCCACGCTGTGGCAGACGCGCATGCTGCGCTATACCAAGCTGACGGTGGCCGACGAGATCGAGAACGCCCTCTCCTACTACCGCATCACCTTCCTGCGCGAACTGCCGGCGCTGTATGACGACATCGAAGCCGAGATCGACAGCCAGTTCCCCTCGCGCGCCAAGACCCGCACCGCAGAACTGCCGCCCTATCTGCAGATGGGCAGCTGGATCGGCGGCGACCGCGATGGCAATCCCAACGTCAATGCCGCCACCATGCAGCATGCCTTGAAGCGCCAGTCCACCACCATCTTCGATTACTACCTCGACGAAGTGCACACGCTGGGCGCCGAGCTGTCCATCTCCACCCTGATGGTCGATGCCAGCCCGGAACTGCTGGCCCTGGCCGATGCCTCGCCGGACCATTCCGAGCACCGCGCCGACGAACCCTACCGCCGTGCCCTCATCGGCATCTATGCGCGCCTGGCCGCCACCGCCCGTGCGCTGGGCGTGGTCAACATCCTGCGCCAGGAAATCGGTGCCGCCGCCCCCTACGCCAGCCCGGCCGAATGCGTGGCCGAACTGGAGGTGCTGGTGAGCTCGCTGCAGGCTCATCACGGTGCCGCCCTGGTCAAGCCGCGCCTGGCCGGATTGAAGCGTGCCGTGGAGATCTTCGGCTTCCACCTGGCCACGCTGGACATGCGCCAGAGCTCCGACGTCCACGAGCGCGTGCTGGCCGAGCTCTTTGCCAAGGCCCAGGTCGAGGCCGACTATGCGGGCCTGACTGAAGAACGCAAGATCGCCCTGCTGCTGGGCGAACTGTCCAGGCCGCGCCTGCTGTATTCGCCCTATCTGCAGTACGCCGATGAAACCAATTCGGAGCTGACCATCCTGCGTGCGGCGCGTGAAATCCGCCGCCGCTATGGCGAACGCGCCATCCGCAACTACATCATCTCGCACACCGAAACCCTCTCCGACCTGCTGGAAGTCTTGCTGCTGCAGAAGGAAACGGGGCTGCTGCACATCGAAGGCAACCAGTTGCACGCGCTGGATCTGATGGTCATTCCGCTCTTCGAGACCATTCCCGACTTGCGCTGCGCCGCCGAGATCATGCGTGGATGGCTGACCCTGCCGCAGGTCAAGGGCTTGATCGCCAAGCACGGCAAGCTGCAGGAAGTGATGCTGGGCTATTCGGATTCCAACAAGGATGGCGGCTTCCTGACCTCCAACTGGGAGCTCTACAAGGCCGAAAACCAGCTGGTGGAACTGTTCAATGAAGCCGGCGTGACGCTGCGCCTCTTCCATGGTCGCGGCGGCACCGTCGGTCGCGGCGGCGGCCCCAGCTACCAGGCCATCCTGGCGCAGCCACCGGGTACCGTCAACGGCCAGATCCGCCTGACTGAACAAGGCGAAATCATCGCCTCCAAATTCTCCAATCCGGAAATCGGCCGCCGCAACCTGGAGCTGCTGGTCGCCGCCACCCTGGAAGCGAGCCTGATGCCGGCCGCCGCCGACGGCAAGGAAGCCAGGAAGCTGGCCGAGTTCGAGCGCGTCATGGAAGAACTCTCCGAACGTGCCTATCGTGCCTACCGCAACCTGGTCTACGAGACCCCGGGCTTCACCGATTACTTCTTCGCCGCCACGCCCATTGCCGAGATCGCGCAACTGAACATCGGTTCGCGTCCGGCCTCGCGCAAGGCCACGCAGCGCATCGAGGATCTGCGCGCGATTCCCTGGGGCTTCTCGTGGGGCCAGTGCCGCCTGCTCTTGCCGGGCTGGTATGGCTTCGGCAGCGCGGTCTCGGGCTGGCTGGAAGAAGCCGGCAACGCGAGGGAGAGCGCAAAACGCCTGGCCACCCTGCGCGCCATGTGCAAGGAATGGCCGTTCTTCGCGGCCCTGCTGTCGAACATGGACATGGTGCTCTCCAAGACCGACCTGGCCGTGGCCTCGCGCTACGCCGGGCTGGTGGCGGACCGCAAGCTGCGCAACACGATCTTTGGCCGCATCACCGGCGAGCATGAACGCACCAGCGCCATGCTCTCGTCCATCACCGGAACCAAGGATCGGCTGTCGGGCAATCCGCTGCTGGCACGTTCGATCAAGAACCGCTTCGCTTATCTCGACCCGCTGAACCACCTGCAGGTCGAGCTCATCAAACGCCATCGTGCCACCGCTGCAGCCAAGCGTACGCCGGAAGAGCGCGTGCAGCGCGGCATCCACCTCACCATCAACGGGGTCGCCGCCGGCTTGCGCAATACCGGCTGAGCCAAGCTGTCGTCATGCCAACAAGAGGGCTGCCCGCCGATGCGGGCGGCCCTTTTCGTTTGGATTGCTGCCAGGAGACGCCCCGTCTCAAGTTCAGCGTTTGCATGCCGATAACAGATGGCTGTGATGACATTTGACGAAGCGACAAGCTGTTGCGGGCGGCGCACAAATGCGCCCACGCTTTTGTGATGGATCAGTTTTTTTGCACCGCAAAACTGAATCCATCCTGCCGCTCAGCGCTTCACTTTTGTAAAATGTAAGCTGAAGAATTCAAATACACATAATCGTTGCAATCCATGAAGCATATTGCTTCAGCGACCATGTTCTTCCGAGATGGGAATGGTTGCCGGGCGACGATCGGGCATCGAAACAGGGAATCAGACATCATGCGACATTGGGGAAAACCACTGGCTGCGTTCTGCATTGCAGCATCGCTGGCCGTGATCGGCACCTGGGCGCAGGCGGCCGCCTATTCGGCGCCGCCGCCACCACTGGAAGCGCGCCGCGTATCGCTCACCAGCGTGGACAACAAGGGGGGCAAGGCCACCGCGCTCTATGGGGTGTGGATCAAGGCACGCAGGACGCTCAACAGCAAGGGACCGTATCCGACCGTGATCGCGCTGCATGGCTGCGGCGGACTGTACAGCATCATCAAGGATGGTCGCGGCGAATTCACGCCGCGCCACCTGGCCATGGCACGGGTTCTGACCGATGCCGGCTACAACGTCCTGTTCCCGGACAGCTTCACCCCGCGCGGTCGTCGTTCGACCTGCCAGGACTCGGTGGCCCAGCGCGAGGTCAGCGCCATGAACCGCCGCTTCGACGTCGAAGCGGCCCTGCACTGGGTGACCGCGCAGCCGGACGTGGACGTCAAGCGCATCGCCCTGCTGGGCTGGTCGCATGGCGCCTCGACCGTGCTGGCCTCACTGAACCTGGCCGAAACCGATGTGGCCATCCGCAAGATCCAGCCGCGCGCGGCGGTGGCCTTCTATCCGGATTGCCGCCCCTACGCCAAAACCAGCGAACCCTTCAAGCCGGCCGCACCGCTGCTGATCCTGATGGGCGAAAACGATGACTGGACCCCGCCCCAGGCCTGTGAAGCCATCGAACAGAAGATGCAGGGCAGCGATACCGAGATCGCCCTGCGTCTCTATCCGGACACCTATCACGACTTCGACGCCCCCGGTCTGCCGGTGCATGTGCGCATGGACGTGGCCGGCGTCGGCAAGCGCGGCGAAGGTGTCACCAGCGGAGGCAACCCGGATGCGCGCGCCCAGGCCTATCGCTCCATGCTCAACTTCCTGGACGCCAAGCTCAATTACTGAGACAAAGACCGCCGCGGCGCCTCGCGGATTTCGGTCAATGGCTTCACCAACGACAATGCCGGCCCCTTGCGGGAGCCGGCATTGTCGCTTTGCTCGACCTGTTTCTTCACATCGGCCGGAAACCACCGTCCATCGGCGCTCTCCGGCTTGCCTTGCGGTCAGGCGATCAGGTCCTGCATACCCTCGCCCAGTTCGGCCAGCGGCGGCATGTCCTCGGTGAAGGTGCCTAGGGTCAGGCCCAGCCTGGCGGCCACCTCGCCCGGGAAGGTCGATTCCAGTTCATCGGCCGAGTATTTGTTTTCCTCGGCGCGGGCGCGCCAGGTGGCCAGGTGGACGATGGCGGCGTACGCATCGAACTGACCTTCCAGCGGCTGCGGGAAGGCCTTGATGACCTGCGCGAACTCATCCGGGAAACGCCAGCGGCGCGCCAGCTCGGCTCCCACATCGGCAAAGTCGTAGCCGAAGGACTTGCGCTCCACATCGAGGCGACGGGCATCCAGGGGACCGGCCACCTTGTCCACCTGCAAGGCCTGCTCGGGCATGGCCGCGTGCATGACCAGTTGGCCGATGGCGTGCATCAGGCCCACCGTGAAGGCGAAATCGGAATTGAGCTTGACCTCTTTGGCCAGCCACTTGGCGACCAGGGCGGTATCGAGGCTGTAGCGCCAGAACAGCTTGAGGTCCACGCCTGGCAGCTTCTTGAAGCTGCCGGCCATGCCGGTACTGACCACCAGGGTGCGCACGGTCATGAACCCCAGCATCAGCACTGCATCATCGACGGTGCCGATGGTGCGCGAGACGTGGTAATAGGACGAGTTCGCCAGACGCAAGATCTTGGCACTGAGGACCTGGTCGGCGGCCAGCTTCCTGGCGATCTCCTCGATCGAGACCGCGTCGTTGTTGAAACTTTCGATGACTTCCTGCACCACCTTCGGAATGCTCGGCAAGGCAGTTTGCTGCTGAAACAGTGCTTCCAAATTCATGCTTCTCTCCTGTAAGACGACCCCCAGACATCTTGCTCGCTCTTCGCTTGTCAGGACCACCCCCGTGGCATGCCCGGTCGGACGACGCCCGGCAACATCGACGGCAATCGCATCATCCCGGCTGCGCCTCGGCTGGCAGCCCCTTTTCTTCACCGGAAACCTGCAGAACTTCCCCCGGATCAGTCATCGCGCCTTGAGTATAGCGTCAGCCCTTGTCATCAACACAAGGCTTTTTTGCGGTGCAGGAGAGCTTGCACAAATACAACAAGCAAAAATGATGCCGCATGGCAACTTCGAGTGATTTCGTGTGGACGTGCGCCGCATTTCACCAGCAGCCGGGAACCCCTGAAAAAACTGCCCACAGCAGCGCGCGCCAATGCGAAAAATCCGCATCCCGCAGCATTTCCGGCTGCATTGCCGTGGCTTGGCGCAGTTGTGCTTGCTATAATCGCCCATTCTCCGGAATTCCCTATATGACAGACCAATTTGCTAAAAAGGGCGAAGCCTGGTCGGCTCGCTTTTCTGAACCCGTCTCCGATCTCGTCAAGCGCTATACCGCATCGGTGTTCTTCGACAACCGCATGGCCCAGGTCGACATCCAGGGCTCGCTGGCGCATGCCGAGATGCTGGCCCACCAGGGCATCATCAGCGCGGCCGATTACGCCGAGATCCAGCGTGGCATGGCCCAGATCAAGGGTGAGATCGAGTCCGGCCAGTTCGAATGGTTGCTGGACCTG
The DNA here is from genome assembly GCF_022627875.1 of Herbaspirillum sp. C7C8. Taxonomy (NCBI): domain Bacteria; kingdom Pseudomonadati; phylum Pseudomonadota; class Betaproteobacteria; order Burkholderiales; family Oxalobacteraceae; genus Herbaspirillum; species Herbaspirillum sp. C7C8. The sequence goes on along the minus strand of NZ_JABXGG010000009.1, from coordinate 139,014 downwards.
GAAGACGTCCACCTGAACATCGAGAAGCGTCTGACCGAGCTGGTCGGCGACGCCGGCAAGCGCCTGCACACCGGCCGTTCGCGCAACGACCAGGTGGCCACCGACATCCGCCTCTACATGCGCCGTGCCGTCGACGACATCATCGGCCTGCTGCGCGATCTGCGCGGCGCCCTGCTGGACCTGGCCGAACAGCACGCCGACACCATCCTGCCGGGCTTCACCCACATGCAGGTGGCGCAGCCGATCACCTTCGGCCACCACGTGCTGGCCTATGTCGAGATGTTCGGCCGCGATGCCGAGCGCATGATCGATGCCCGCAAGCGCATCAACCGCCTGCCGCTGGGCGCAGCCGCCCTGGCCGGTACCACCTTCCCGATCGACCGCCTGCGCGTGGCCAAGACCCTGGGCTTCGACGACGTGTGCCGCAACTCGCTGGACGCCGTCTCGGACCGCGACTTCGCCATCGAATTCTGCGCCGCCGCTGCATTGGTGATGACGCACATCTCGCGCATGTCCGAAGAGCTGGTGATCTGGATGAGCCCGCGCGTGGGCTTCATCGACATCGCCGACCGCTTCTGCACCGGCTCGTCCATCATGCCGCAGAAGAAGAACCCGGACGTCCCCGAACTGGCGCGCGGCAAGACCGGTCGCGTCAATGGTCATCTGATCGCCCTGCTGACCCTGATGAAGGGCCAGCCCCTGGCCTACAACAAGGACAACCAGGAAGACAAGGAGCCGCTGTTCGACACCGTCGACACGCTCACCGATACCCTGCGCATCTTCGCCGACATGGCCCGCGGCATCAGCGTCAAGCCGGAAGCCATGCGCGCGGCGGCCCTGCAAGGCTACGCCACCGCCACCGACCTGGCCGACTATCTGGTCAAGAAGGGCCTGCCCTTCCGCGACGCCCACGAAGCCGTCGCCCACGCCGTGCGTACCTGCGTGGACAAGGGTTGCGACCTGGCCGACCTGTCGCTGGATGACCTGCGCGCCTTCTCCGACCTGATCGGTGAAGACGTATTCGCCGTGTTGACCCTGGAAGGCTCGGTGGCTGCACGTGACCATATCGGCGGCACCGCACCCAACCAGGTGCGTGCAGCCATTGCGCAACTGCGCAAGGAACTGAACTAAGCAAGACCTGGCACCACCCTTCGTCCGCAGGCCGGACGTTGTTCGCATGCCGCCGTGGCGCGCCCTACCCGGGCGCGTTGCAGCGGGTTGTAATTGCTGGCGCAGCCTGCCTTTTCGGGTATGCTGTGGCGGCTGTATCGAAAGAGACCGCACAACGGTCTTCAGAGGATGGAGCACAAGTCCCGGCCATCCCGGGCGCCTTTTGCATCATCCTCGATGAAGGAATCACCCTGTGACGTCGCGCGACCCTGTCGAGCGCGCCGTGATGCGGACGATTTCTACAATATCTAACTGAGGAGAGAACTCGATGCAATTCAATACCATGCTCAAGACCATTCCGGCCCTGCTGATCGGTGCCACCCTGTCACATGCCGCGCTGGCTGCCGACATCAAGCTGGGCGTCGCTGAAGCCCTGACCGGCCCGGCCGCCAAGTATGGCGTGGCCATAAAGAATGGCTTCACCCTGGCTTCCGAAGAGATCAATGCCAAGGGCGGCGTCAACGGCAACAAGCTGGCCCTGGTGATCGAAGACGAACAAGGCAAGAAGGAAGAAGCCATCAACGTCTTCAAGAAGCTGATCTTCCAGGACAAGGTGCTGGCCGTCTTCGGCCCCACCCTGTCGAACTCGGCCTTTGCCGCCGACCCCATCGCCAACGCGGCCAAGGTCGTGGTCTTCGGTACCAGCAACACCGCTGACGGCATCACCGCCATGGGCCCCTTCACCTTCCGCAATTCCGTGATGGAAGCCGACGTGCTGCCCGTCACCGTCAAAGCGGCCGTGAAGCACTTCGGCATCAAGAAGGTCGCCGTGATCTACGGTAACGACGACGCCTTCACCAAGTCCGGCTACGACGTCTTCAAGGCCACCCTGGAACAGCAGAAGATCCCCGTCACCACCACCGAGGCCTATGCCAAGGGCGACGTCGATTTCAAGGCCCAGCTGACCAAGATCAAGGCCGGCAACCCGGACGCCATCGTCTGCTCCTGCCTGGCTGAGGAAGCCGCCAACATCATCCTGCAAACGCGCGCGCTGGGCATGAAGCAGCCCTTCATCGGCGGCAATGGCCTGAACTCGCCCAAGCTGTTCGAGATCGCCAAGGATGCCGGCGACAACACCCTGATGGGCAGCCCCTGGTCGGCCGAAAACCAGACCCCGGCCAACAAGGCCTTCATGGCAGCCTACAAGGCCAAGTTCGGTTCGGACCCGGACCAGTTCGCCGCGCAAGCCTATGACGCCATGTACATCATGGCCGATGCGATCAAGAGCGTGAAGCTCTCCGGCAACCTGGCCAAGGACCGTGACGCCGTGCGCGCCGCGCTGCCGGCCGTGAAGATCGAGGGCGCCACCGGCAAGTTCGCCTTCCGCGCAGCACCGGCGGTAGCGGGCAAGCAGGTCGGCTTCGATGCGGACCAGGAAGCCATCGTCAACATCGCCAAGGGCGGCAAGTTCGTCCTGCTGAAGTAAGCAGCCCGAGGCCGTAACAACGGTCGCCTCCGGAGCACCGGCGGCGACCGTTTGCAAGTGATCGCGCGCCGCGCGGCGCTTGGCATCTCATCACCCATTGCAGGTTCCCATGTTAGAACAACAGCTCATCAATGCCCTCTCGCTGGGCAGCGTGTATGCGCTCTTCGCGCTCGGTTTCACGCTGGTCTTTGGCGTGTTGGGCGTGATCAATCTTTCGCACGGCGCCATCTTCATGCTGGGCAGCTATGCCGCCCTGCTGCTGGTGGAGCAGATGGCGCTGCCCCTGTGGGTGGCACTGCTGCTGGCCATGGTGGCCACCGGTCTGCTCGGCCTCATCATCGACGTGCTGGTCCTCAAGCCCTTGCGCCGCCGCAATGCACCGCACCTGATCCCGATGATCGCCACCATCGGCGTAGCCATCATGATCACCAACATTTCGCAGGGCATCTTCGGTGCCGAGAACAAGCGTTTCCCCCAGGGCACCATCCCTGAAGACAGCGTGAACCTGGGCAACCTGCACATCACTGCGGTCCAGGTGGCCATCATCGTGATTGCCTTCGTGCTGATGGTGGTGCTGCTGGGCGTGATGCGCAAGACCCAGCTGGGCCGGGCCCTGCGCGCCATCGCCGAGTCGCCCAAGGCGGCTTACCTGCTGGGCATCAACGTCGAGGGCCTGTTCCTGCTGACCTCCTTTGCCGCTGCGGCCCTGGGGGGTGCGGCCGGCGTATTGGTGGGCGTGTCCTTCAATGCGATCTCGCCCTTCATGGGACAGCCGATGCTGCACAAGGGCATCGCCGTCATCATCCTGGGCGGCATGGGCGATATCCGTGGCGCCATGATCGGCGGCCTGTTCCTCGGCTTTGCCGAGGTGTTGACGGTGGCCTATATCTCCAGCGACTTCCGCGATGCGGTGGCGTTCGGCCTCCTGTTCCTGATCCTGCTGGTAAAACCCTCCGGCATGTTTGGCAAAGTGCTGGAAAGGAAGGCATAAGATGGGCTTCATGGATTGGTGGGATGGCTTCTGGGCCACCTACAACACGGTCATTTTCAGCGTCGGCGTCAATGCCATGCTGGCGCTCTCGATCTACGTCACCCTCTCCTGCGGCCTGCTCTCGCTGGCCAATGCGGCCTTCATGGGAATTGGTGCCTACACTGCCTCGCTGTTGACGATGCAGTTCGACATGCCCTTCCCTGTTGCACTGGCCGCTGGCGGCGTGTTGCCCGCGCTGGTGGCGCTGGTGATCGGCATTCCCACGCTGCGCTTGTCGGGCGTGTATCTGGCCATGGCGACGCTGGGCTTTGGCGAAGTGGTACGGGTCATCGTGCTGAACCTGGACATCACCGGCGGGCCCATGGGCCTGAATGGCGTACCGCCGCTGACCGAGTGGTGGCACATCGTGCTGCTGCTGGGCGTGACCGTCTACGCCCTGGCGCGCCTGCGCCGCTCCAAGACCGGCCGCGCCTTCGAAGCCATCAAGGAAGATGAAGTCGCGGCACGTCTGATGGGCGTGAACGTGGCCGGCTACAAGCTCTTGGCCTTCGTCATCGGGGCGGCCATCGCGGGCGTGGCCGGTGGCCTGAACGCGCACTTCACCTTCACCATCGGCCCCAACAACTATGGCTTCGAGAACGCGGTCGACATCCTGACCATGGCTGTCTTCGGTGGTACCAGCAACCTGATCGGCCCGATGATCGGTTCGACCATACTCTCGCTGCTGCCGGAAGTGCTGCGTCATTTCAAGGACTTCCGCCTGGCCATCAATGGCCTGATCCTGATCCTGGTGGTGCTGTACCTGCCCAAGGGCATCTGGGACCCGCGCCGCATCCGCGCCTTCCTGGGCCGCAACGCTGAGAAGAAGGTGAAGTAATGCTTCTACAACTGAACGACATCAGCAAGAACTTCGGTGGCCTGCAAGTGCTGCAGGGTGTGAACTTCAACGTCAAGGAAGGCGAGATCTTCGGCCTGATCGGCCCCAACGGTGCCGGCAAGACCACCGTCTTCAACCTGATCACGGGCCTCTTGCGCGCCTCCTCCGGCAGCATCCGCTTCAATGACGACGACATCGGTGCCGTCGCCCCGCACAAGATCACCGAGCGCGGCATTGCCCGTACCTTCCAGAACATCCGGGTGTTCAAGGAAATGACGCTGCTGGAAAACGTGGTGGTCGGCATGCACGAACACCTGAACTATGGTGTGACCAGCATGCTGTTGAACCTTGGCGGTTTCCGCAAGGCCGAAAGTGAAGCCCGTGAACGTGCGCTGGAACTGTTGTCCTGGGTGCGCCTGGATCACAAGGCGCACATGCTGGCCGACAGTCTCTCCTATGGCGAGCAGCGCAAGCTGGAGTTCGCCCGTGCCCTGGCGACCAAGCCCAAGCTGTTGTTGCTGGACGAGCCGGTGGCCGGCATGAACCCGGCCGAGAAGACCGAGCTGATGAGCGAGATCGTCAACATCAAGGCGCGCGGTTTCACCATCTTCATGATCGAGCATGACATGCGTTTTGTCATGGGCCTGTGCGAGCGCATCGCGGTGCTGAACTTCGGCAAGATCATCGCCGAGGGCACGCCAGACCAGATCAAGAACAACCAGGAAGTGATCGAGGCCTATCTCGGCAAGGAAGAAGCATGAGCGCCAGTGGTAACAAGCAACCCATCCTGCAGGTCGAGGACCTGGCCGTGGCCTATGGCCACATCGAAGCGGTCAAGGGCATCAGCCTGTCGCTGAACGAAGGCGAAATCACCGCGCTGGTCGGTGCCAATGGTGCCGGCAAGAGCACGTCGCTGCTGGCCATCTCCGGCCTGGTGAAGGCACAGCGCGGCCGTGTGCTGCTCAACGGGCAGGATTTGCTGCAGATGTCACCGCACCGCATCGTTGAATCCGGCGTGGTGCAGGTCGCTGAAGGCCGTGCCACCCTGACCACGTTGAGCGTCGAAGAGAACCTGGCCCTGGGCGCCTATACCCGCAAGGACAAGGAAGGCGTAGCGCGGGATCTGGAGTGGGTGTATTCCCTCTTCCCGGTACTGAAGAACCGTGCAGCCGGGCTGGCGGGCAATCTCTCGGGCGGCGAGCAGCAGATGCTGGCCATTGGCCGCGCGCTGATGGCCAAGCCCAAGGTGTTGTTGCTGGATGAACCCTCGATGGGGCTGGCCCCGCTGATCATCCAGGAAATCTTCCGCATCGTGCAGGAGATCAACAAGACCGGCATGACCGTGCTGCTGGTGGAACAGAACGTGCGCCAGGCGCTGCGCATTGCGCAGCGGGGCTATGTGCTGGAGACGGGCAAGATCGTGCTGGAGGATAGTGGCGCCAATCTGCTGGGCAATCCGAAGGTGGTGGAGGCTTATCTGGGTGGTTGATGGGCATGAATGTGGGGCCTGCGAAAAATAATAAAAAATTTTTCAATTAGGTGTTGACCATCAGCCTGATAGGCCTTAATATGCAGCCTCTTTCAAGCACAGCAAGTCACCGCTGATGCCAGAAGGCCCACGTGGCGGAATTGGTAGACGCGCATGGTTCAGGTCCATGTGCCGCGAGGTGTGGGGGTTCGAGTCCCTCCGTGGGCACCAAAACATAAAAGGTCGAATGATGAAAATCATTCGGCCTTTTTCGTTTTGGGGGTTGGAAAAGCGTTTTATTTATCGAGGGTTTTCTTTGAAAATTACTTCTTCAATTTTTTAGGTTTTAGGGGTCTTCTTCACTCTTGGGTACCGATTTTTTTATTAGTTTTTTCGGAGTAAAAAACTTGAAGAAAATAGGTGACAACTTAAAAGTTGTCCCTTAGAATGCAGCCTCTTTCAAGCAATGCAGTTTGAACGCATTGGCAGAAGGCCCACGTGGCGGAATTGGTAGACGCGCATGGTTCAGGTCCATGTGCCGCGAGGTGTGGGGGTTCGAGTCCCTCCGTGGGCACCAAAATAGAAAAGGTCGATTGACGCAAGTCAGTCGGCCTTTTGTATTTTTCGGGGGGCACGTCATGACGGCTAAGTTATCCGAAGTGTCGTTTTTATTATTTCTTGCGCGCCGTGCAGAATACTCAGAGTCGATCAAGAAACGACATCCTCAATTCCCACGCTTGCCCACCACCTTGCCACCTGGTCGCTCCACCGCCCCCCGCACCTCAAATCGCACCCGATCCAGTTCCTTGCCGGCCTTGTCCTGCAACACCAGCACATGCTTGCCCGGCCAGGGCATCCAGTCGAAACTCAAGTTCTCTAGCGCAGGCGCAGACGTGCTCGCCACCACCTTCTGTGCCTTCACCCTGCCCGCCTGCATGACCTCCTGCGGCATCAGCTTGCCGTCCAGCATCCAGCGACTACCGGCAGGCGCACCCTGGGCGCGGAAGCGGATGCGCTGACGCGCAGGCGGAATATCCGGGTCCAGTGCCGCCAGCATGCCCGTGGTGGGATAGGTGATGGCAGGACGGATATCGCGCGCATGCGCCAGCCGGATCTCAGCCTGCGCCGTGCCGGGCAGAAAATATTCCGTGCGCGCCGCTTCCACCTCCTGCTCATAACGGATCACCTGCGCCTGCACGCCAATTGGTTTGGCAGGCGGTCCGTTGCCTGCATCGCGGCCACCGTTGCGTCCACGCTCATGCAGATACTGCATGACTTCCTGCCACACCGGGGCCGCCCCCGTCACACCGGACACGTCCCACATCGGCGCACCAGAAGCGTTTCCGACCCATACCCCGACGGTATAACGCGAGGAATAGCCCACGCACCAGTTGTCGCGCATGTCCTTGGAGGTGCCGGTCTTGACCGCCGTCCAGATGCGCGTGGATAACGCATTCTCCAGACCGAAGGTACGGGCGCGCGCACTGCGGTCCGAAAGAATATCGCCGACGATGTAAGCCGCATCTGGGTCCATGACCTGCATGGTGCGCGCTGTGGTACGGGCCTCATCGAGTCGCGTGCGCAATGGCGTGTAGCGCCCCTGATTGGCCAGCACGCGATAGGCATTGGCCAGGTTGGCCAGGGTCACATCGGCACTGCCCAACGCGAGGCTGTAGCCATAGTAATCGCCGCTCTCGCGCAGGTTGAAACCCAATGCCTGCAAGCGCCGGAAGAAGCGTTCGGGCGTCACCATCACCAAGGTGCGCACGGCGGGGATATTGAGGGAGGAAGCCAGTGAGGTGCGCAGGCTGACCAATCCCTTGTATTGCTTGTCGTAGTTCTGGGGGATATAGAGCCCCGCCGAAGTGGCAAGGTTGACGGGAGAGTCGTCCAGCAGGGAGGCGGCCGTCAGCCATTTCTTTTCGATCGCCAGTTCGTACAGGAAGGGCTTGAGGGTCGAACCCGCCTGCCGCTGTGCGACTACACCATCCACATTGGCCGCCGCCGACAGCGGGCCGCTGGAACCAACCCAGGCCAGCACCTCGCCGCTGGCATTGTCGATGACGATAATGGCACCGTCCTCGATGTTGCGGTCGGCCAGTCCGGCCAGTTGATGACGCAAGACTTGTGTGGCAAAACGCTGCACGGGCGCATCGAGTGTGGAGCGCAATTGCTGGCCCGGTGCGTTCAGTAGCTTGCGCGCCAGATGCGGTGCCAGTTGCGGCGCTTCGCTGGTGCCCGGCAAATCACGTCTGGCTGACACGCGCGCCACGGCCAGTTCGGTGCGACCGTCCATGCCGCTGCACTGCTGCGCTGCCCCCTCCTCCTTGAGGATGGCGCAGGCACGTTCGGCCACGCGGCGCGGCGGCGCATTGGGCGCGCGGATCAAGGCGACCGCAATGGCGGCCTCACCCTGGTCGAGTCCGCTGGGATGCTTGCCGAACATCACCCGCGACAAGGCGTGCACCCCCACCAGTTCCCCCCGGAAAGCGACCAGATTGAGATAGGCCTCCAGGATCTGATCCTTGCGCCAGCTGCGTTCCAGTGACTGCGCAATCCATGCCTGCGAAACCTTCTGCGTGAACGAACGCGCGCCGGACTTGCGGTGCAGATCGTCATAGAGCAAACCCGCCAGCTGCATGGTGATGGTGGAGGCGCCGCGTGTCCTGGTGTTCCACAGATTTCCCCAGGCAGAGGCGGCCACGGCACTCCAGTCGATACCGCTGTGCTGGTAGAAGCGTCGGTCTTCCGAGGCAATCAAGGCATGGCGCAGGGCCGGCGAGACGTCTTCCAGTTTGACCCAGGCCAGCTTGCGCTCGTCCATGTTGATGCGCATGCGCTGCAACAGCTCGCCATGACGGTCCAGCAGACTGGCTTCGGAGGGCAGGAAATCGCGCTGCACCTCGTTGAACGAAGGCACCGCAGCCGCCGCTATCGGCAGCAGCAAGGCCAACATCAGCGCGCCCCTTGCACACAGTGCGCCGGGCCGGGATATGCGTGTGGTCATGCCGATCACGGCGCTGCCTTCACGACCAGCTTGCCATTGGGGATTTCACCAAACATCTCGGGCGCGTACATCGCTTCCACCCGCGTGGGCGGCAGGTTGAATTCACCGGCGTTGTTCAGACGCACGGTATAGCTGATGCTGGTGCGACCCTTGGGCATGGCCTCGTAGTAGGCGCGATAGGCTTCAAAGCTGCGCTCTTCATAGGCCAGCCAGCCCATGCCATGCTCACGCGGGGCCGCCTCTTTGCCCTGTGCGATGACGGAGTCGCGCCCCAGGCCGGAACCCAGCAGGGTGGCACCGCCCGGCACCGGATCGCTGACCACCACCCAGGTCATTTCGGCCTGGGCATCGATGTCCAGCGTCACGCGCAGCACGTCGCCACGGGTGTAGACGCCGGCTTGCTTCTGCTCGATGGCCTCGACCTTGCGGGTGATGCGATAACCGGCGGCGAAGGGCTGCTTCAAGGGCACCGCGGCCAGACTCTGCAGGGTGACCCATGGTTTGCCATTCCCCTCTTGCACCACGCGCACGCTGCCACCTTGCGCATTGCCTTGCGGCCACGGCAACTGCAACTTGCCGCCGTTGGCTGCGCCGCTCCAGGCCAGGCTTTGCGTGGCGGCGCTGGCACCGTTCTGCTCCAGCGTGGCGCGGGTGGTACCGGTGACCGCTTCGGACTCGAACTTGCGGGCGAATTTCTCCAGCGCCAGGCTGCCCCAGACGTTGGCCGTGGTGGTGCTCCAGTGGCCGCGCTGCTGCCGGCCGATGGCGCCGGCGATCAGGCGCGGCATGTCCTCGCGCCAGGCCGGGTTGTTCAGCTCCAGCAGGATCAGACGGTTGGCATTGGCATCGGCGCTGCTCATGAGCCACCACCAGTAATCACCCTCTTCATTGGAGAAGCCCATGCGCGTACCCTGGAAGTTCAGGCGGGCGCGCAGGATCTGGTCAGCTTGCTCCAGCTTCTTGTCGCGCTCGGTGATGGCGGCGACCCGCTGCAGGATGCCGATCCAGTCCAGCAGTGCCGATGTGGGCCAGACATTGGGGTTGATCTGGATCGAACCCAGCATCGCAGGCTGGACGCGGTTATAGCGCGACAGCGCTTCCAGCGCGGCCAGCTTGCGCACATCCAGATCCTTCTGCGGCGACCAGAATTCGCGCATGACCTTGCCTTCCACGAAGGCTGCCAGACCATCGAGCATCTTGTCGCGGCTGGCTTGCGGAATGGCGTAGCCGGCCTCGTTGGTGGCGGCCAGCAGATAGGCCGTCAAGGTATCGCTGCCCCGGCGCGCAGCACTGTCACTGGGCGGGAAGTAATAGGCCAGGCCGTCGCCGTCCAGATAGGTCGGCAGGTCCGCCACGATCTTCTGCCAGGCCACTTCATCGCGCAGACCGATGGCCTTGGAGGTCTTCTGCTCCAGGCAAGCAAAGGGATAGTTGACGAAGTAGCGGGTCAGGGCATCACTGCCACCGGCCAGGCTGGGCTTGAGCGAGATCGCCAGGCCACCGCGCCCGGGCAGGCTGTCGGCGGGCCGCGCCACGTTCATGGCAGCACTCTTGTCCAGCTGGAACAGCGTGGCCTGCTGCACCGTGACCGGCACGGCGGGCACAACGCGCTGGGTGAACTTCATCGCGTCACGCGCTTGCTGACCGCCCTGCTCCCGGGCGCTGATTTCCCAGGCCAGCTGGCTGATATCTTCGGGCGTCTGCACCGGCCACATGACTTCAGTGGACTGCCCGGCGGCGATCTTCACCTCACGTTCAGGCAGTGTCAGCGTACTGCTTGCAGTGCCCCCCTGCGCACGTGCGGCGACCTTGATGGTCATGTCATGCGTGGTGGTGTTGCGTACGGTGACGGTGCCATTGAAGTTGTCACCTTCACGGACCAGCGGCGGCAGACCGGAAATGAGCTGCACATCCTGCGTGGAACGGATGCTGACGCTGCCGGTACCGAAATCGCTGATGCCGTTCTCGGCGATGGCAACGATGCGGAAGGAGGTCAGCGCATCATTGAGCGGCACATCGAGTTGCGCCTTGCCCTCTGCATCCAGAGTGACGCTGGGCTTCCATACCAGCAAGGTATCGAACAACTCACGCGTGGGCGCACGACCACCGCCACCGCCGGCCGGGGTGGCCTTCTTGCCGTAGTGGCGCTTGCCGACCACCTGCATCTGCGCGGTGGAGGTTTCCACGCCATAGCTGCGCCGTTGCAGCATCGCGTGCAATACATCCCAGCTGCCATTGGGCTGCAGTTCCAGCAAGGCTTCATCGACGGCGGCGAGCGCGAATTCACCACCGGCGGCGGGCTTGCCGTTGGGCAGCTTCACCTGCACTTGTACTTTCGCCGTGGCGCGGATCGGATACGTCGGTTTGTCCGTCGTGACCGCCACCTGCAGACGATGGCCCGCATCACCGACGTTGACTTCGGCAATACCGAATTTCCAGGCCGGCTTGGAAAGATCGACGACGGGGCCCGGTCCCTGGTATTGGCGGAATTCATGCCACCAGTTGATCGGTTCCTTCCAGCCCCAGATGAAGAAGGAATACCACGGCACCTCGCGCATGCGGCCACGCACAGCCAGGACCGACACATAGACGTTGGGACCATACTCGGCCTTCATCGGCACACTGATGGCGGGATCCTGGCCGGACAGCTGCACCACGCGCGTATCGATGACACCCTCGCGTTCGACCGCTACCAGGGCGGTAGCATGGCGGAATGGCATGCGTACCTGGAAGGTGGCGGTCTCACCGGGCTGATAACTTTTTTTCTCGGGCAGGATATCGATGCGGTCCTGGTTCTCGCCATCGAACCAGACTTCGCCGCGTCCCGTGACCCACACCGAGGAGCGGGCGGCAGCGGCGTTGCCATGGCCATCCCTGGCGCTGGCGATCAATTCCACATTGCCCGCTTCCGACAATTCCGTCTCGCAGGTGAACATGCCGTGCGGGTCGCTCTTGCCGGAGCAGAGCTTGCCCAGGTCCTGCTTGCTCTCATCGTTTTCATACGCATAGAAGCCGCCGACCATGCGCTTGCGGTGCGAGTTGGTCTTGCGCGCCAGGCCACGGATTTCCACCGGCACACCGGCTTGCGGCTGGCCTGCGGTATTGAGGGTGACGGCAGTCAGTGTGAGCTTCTTCTTCACCGAGACCCAGTTGCCGGTGCGCAGGCCGACCACCACGGCGGAAGGCCACAAGGGCGTAACGCTGGAGATGGTCTGCACCTCGCCATTGGGGTCGCTGTAGGTCATTTCGGTGAGCAGTTCCTGCGGGCGTTGCAGCGCGGGCAGTTTGCCGATCACGGCGCGGCCTGCACCGTTCTTGTCGAGCGTGACGGCCAGCTTGTCGGCGACGATCTTCTGGTCGTCCGCGTTGCTGTCGTCATCCTCGCGCGGCGCATCGAAAGAGAAACCGTCGTAACCGGACATGTTCAGCGACCGCGAGCGCAGCAGCGAGGACACCTGCACCGCCTGGTTGGCCGCTGCGCCACCGTTGATGTAGTTCAGCTGCAGGTCCAGCGGCAGTTCCTTGATGGCGACCTGCGCGCCCTTGGGTGGCGTGATGCGCCCCTGCATCAGCGGCAGGCGGAATTCCTCCACGCGGAAGGTACCGGTGACGTAGCTGCCACGGCCATAGTGATCTTCGTCATCATCGTCAGTCTGCTCACCCGTATTGGACCTGACGCGCCCCTGGTCGAGCACGACTTCATAGCTGCCCAGCCTGGCTTGCCTGGGCAGGACGAAGGTGGTCTCGGCGCTCTTGTTGCCGCGCCAGGTCAGCGGGAACTGGTATTGCTGGCCACTGCCGAGATGGCTGATGCGAATGCGCGTGGGCAGGTCTTCCTTGCGCATCAGGCCAAAGCCTTGCATGGTCTCGGTGCGGATGACGTGCTTCATGGATACCGTTTCTCCCGCACGGAACAGGGTGCGATCGAAGATCGTGGTAGCGCGCGTGGTGAACGACTTGTCCATGTCGGTGGGCAGGTTGAAGCGCCAGGATTCGATGCCCTCGTTCCACGAGGTCAGCGCGAAGGCCATGTCCTGGCGCCCCTTCTCGTCGGTCTTGCGGGCGCTGACAAAGAGGCCATTGACCTTGTCGGCGTTCTCGGGGCTGTAGCCACGGTTGGCGCAGGCATCTTCCAGCACCGGCATCATGGCCACGCCGCTGGCATTGGTCCGGCCCTGCCAGAGCTGGGTGCCGTCGCAATTGGAGACGCGGATCTCGGCATCGGCCACCGGCCTGGCATCATCCAGTCGGGTTACCCAGACCGCACCATTGACGCGACCCAGCTTGACGTGCACCGACAGGTTGGTCACCAGCGCGCTGGTGCGCACGTACATCGGCTGCGGCTTGCCCAAGAGCGAGGCACCCAGTTTCTGCGATTCCAGTTCGACCACGTAGAAGCCGGGGTCCTTCAGCGGAATGCCGATCACTTCAAACGGCCATTGGCCATCCTTGGCGTCCTTCTGTGCGGGCAGATCGAGTTTCTTCGCGCCCGGTTCCCTGGCCAGCAGGCTGACGCTGCGCGTATCTATCTTCTTGGGATCCCCCCATTTCTCGTGATATTTGTTCAGGCGCGTGAGCCAGGCGATGACGGCCTTGTCGCCATCGACCTTCAGGTCCGCGACCTGGCCGGGCATGGCGCGGCCATCCTTGCCGCGCACCAGCAGACCGGCTTCCACGCGGCGCAGGGTGACTGGCAAGGTCGGATCGGCGTTGAGTTCAATGATGCCGAAGGGCGCGGCCGGGAATTTGGCCAGCGGCGGGAAATCGGCCAGCGCCGATTTCAGCGGGAAGCTGCCCGCATTGGCCAGCGTACGCCCATCCTCATCCTTGAAGCCCGAGGGCAGGCTGATGGTGAAGTCAGATTTCTCCGGGAATGGCGGCTTGAAGCGCAGCTCGCGCACCGCTTCATCCTTGTCACCTTCCAGGGTCGGCTTGATCTTGCCGGTGGTGGCGTTCATCACCACCTGTTCGGCCAACTTGCGCGGCACCGGAGCCGAGAACGACAGCGTCACCGGCAGGATCGGCGAGCAGGCCGCATTGGCGTTCTCGCGCTGGCACGACAGGCTGGCGGCGAATTCGCTGCGTACCTGGAAATTGAAGACCTGCGGCTTGGAGGTGACGATGGAAGGCGCATTGGCGGCGGCGATGCCGCGATCCCAGACCAGTTTCACGTGCGCCTCGTTGGGCAGGCGCTGCTGGCACTGCACGATGGTCACCGACGCCGGGTCCACGCCTTTGGCGAACTGCAGCAGCAAGGCCTTGCGATCAGCGTCTCCGACGGCTTTGGTGGGGATGCGCTCGTTGATGCCTTCGGCTTCGCAATACAGGTGCTCGCGCACCGTGGCCTCGGTGGCCGGGCCGTTCTGGAACAGGATGAAGGCCTGGTCCTCGGTGATCCGGGCGACATCGTAGGGCTGTACGCGACTCACGGCCGGGCCGCCCGTGCTGAACTGGAAGCGCGTCTTGCCGCTGACGGTATTGCCGGCCTGCGAGCGTACGTCGCCGCGCAGGCTGAAGCTGCAGCGCGTACCGGGCGGCAGGTCGCGTTCGAAGTCGTAGACCCAGTTCTTGTCATCGACCCAGCGCGCCGTGCCGCTGACGGCGCAATCGGCATCGAAGGGTGAGGCGGCCTTGGGATCGCCGAACTTGATCATCGATTCCGAAAAGCGCGCCCGTACCTGGCGGATGCGCTGCACGTCGCCCTGTGGCGAAAAGGACAGCACGCTGGCATTGGCGGCCTGCGCCGCCGGTGCAGTGAGCACAGTGGCCGTGCCCAGCGTGACCAGCAACGCAGCCGCCGCCAGCAGCCCTCGCAGCGGGCGGCACAGGGCCGTGAACCATGGACGGCCTGTTGCCATGCCGTTTTCCGTTTGCTTCATCTTGTTCTCTCCGGATCAATCTTGTCTTGATGACAGCCACAGGACGCTTCCCCCTTGCGGCAACGCTGGCGCTCAGACTGGAATAACGGCAAAACGTTTCCGATTTACAGCTTGCACTGCAAAAAATCCAGGAAACAGCTGATGCGGCGTGACAATTGGGTGTTGTGATAGTAGACCGCCGAGATCTTCTGGCGAAAACCGCTATCGTAGTGCTCCAGCAGCCGGACCAGGCGCCCGGCGGCCAGATCGGCAACGGTCATGAAGTCGGACAGGCAGGCAATGCCCTGCCCCTGCAAGGCCAGGTGACGGAGGGTCTCGCCACTGGAGGCGCGGATCGCCGGGCGGACCTGGTAGCGGTCCCCGGCGGTGTGGCGTAGCGGCCAGTGATTGAGGATGTCCGGCTGGGAAAAACCGATCAGCTGGTGCTGCTCCAGCGCTTCCACCGACTCCGGCGCGCCGTGGCGGGCAAGGTAATCGGGACTGGCCACGATGTTCAGGCGCGCCGAACTCAGGGGCCGCGCATGCAGGGTGGAGTCCTGCAGTTCGCCGATGCGGATGGCAATGTCGGCGCGCTGCTCCACCAGGTCGATGAAGCGGTCATTGGTGGTCAGCTCCAGTTCGATGTCCGGGTAGGCTGCGCGGAAAGCCCCTACATGCGGAACAATACAATGCAGCATGAAAGGCACGGCCGCATCCACACGCAGCTTGCCAACCGGCTTGCGGGTGCGCATGCGCACCGTGTCTTCGGCTTGCTCCATGGCGGCCAGGATGGCGCGCGCCTGCTCCAGGAAGGCTTCACCCTCTTCGGTCAGTTCCATGCGGCGCGTGGTACGGGTCAAGAGGCTCGCACCCAGCTTCTCTTCCAGCCGCGACAACGCCCGGCTCACCCCTGAGGTGGTCTGCTCCAGCACTTCGGCGGCCGCCGAGAGCGTGCCCGCCTCCACCACGGCGACGAAGGTGCGCAATTCCTCGGACTGAATGCTCATTGTTGACTCCGGATCAAATATTCTTTGATTTTAACGGTATTTTTCTCAACAAAGTCTGCGCGCACAATCCTTCATATCGCTGGCAATCCCCCCCTCTCGGATCAGCCGGCCCGAAAACCTCACCTTTCAAGGATTGCCATGCCAATTGCACTTTGGGCGCTGACCATCAGCGCATTCGCCATCGGAACCACCGAATTCGTCATCATGGGCTTGTTGCCCGAGGTGGCCAACAACTTGGGCGTGAGCCTCTCCTCGGCCGGCCTGCTGGTGACCGGTTATGCCCTGGGCGTGTTCGTGGGGGCCCCGCTGGTCACCGCCACTACCGGACGCCTGCCGCGCAAGACCTTGCTGATCGCCTTGATGGTGGTCTTCGTCATCGGCAACCTGGCCTGTGCCATCGCGCCGGACTATGCCACGCTGATGATCGGGCGCGTGGTGGCGTCCTTTGCCCATGGTGCCTTCTTCGGGGTCGGCTCGGTGGTCGCGACCGGCCTGGTCCCCAAGGAAAAGCAGGCCTCGGCCATCGCCCTGATGTTCACCGGCCTGACGGTGGCCAACGTGCTGGGCGTGCCCTTCGGCACCTGGCTGGGCCAGAGCCATGGCTGGCGTGCCACCTTCTGGGCGGTGACCGCCATCGGCGTGGTCGCGCTGGCCGCCACCGCCGTGCTGGTGCCCCGCTCGCAAGGCGGAGAAGAAGCCGACTTCGGCAAGGAAGTGCGCGTACTGATGCGCCCGCAGGTGATGCTGGGGTTGTTGATGACGGTGCTGGGCTTCGGCGGGGTATTTGCGGCCTTCACCTATATCGCGCCTATCCTCACCGACATCAGCGGCTTCCCGCCCTCGGCGGTCTCGCCCATCCTGCTGCTGTTCGGCCTGGGGCTGGTGATCGGCAATCTGGCCGGCGGCAAGCTGGCCGACAAGAAGCTCATGGCAACCCTGCTGGGCAGCCTGGTGCTGCTGGCTGCGGTGCTGTTGCTGTTTGGCCTGACCAATGAAAACAAGATCGCCGCCATCATCGGCGTGGGCCTGATGGGCATGGCAGCGTTCGCCACCGTGCCGCCCCTGCAAATGCGCGTGCTGGAAAAGGCGACCGGTGCGCCCAACCTGGCCTCCTCGGCCAACATCGCCGCCTTCAATCTGGGTAATGCCGCCGGTGCCTGGCTGGGCGGTGTGACCATCGATCATGGCCCGGGCCTGCACGCGGTGCCTTATGTCGCTGCACTGCTGCCGCTGGCGGGCATCGTGGTGGCCCTGGTGAGCTGGAAGATGGATGCACGGCCGGCCGCGCTGTCCCGCACCGAACGCACCACGACCTGCTGATCCCCGGAGAGCGCCATGACCCATTCCGCAATCGCTACCCCGCCGCAGCGCCATACCGCCCTGGTGGTAGGTGCCCACGGCGTGATCGGTAGTCAGTTGATCGCACACCTGCTATCCCTGCCGCAATGGGAGGTCATCGGCCTCTCGCGCCGGGGTGGCGAATCCCGCAAGCAGGCGCGACTGCGCTACGTCGCCGTGGACCTGCTCGATGCCGCCGACACCGAACGCCAGCTGGCACCGCTGGAACAGGTCACGCACGTGTTCTACGCCGCTTACCAGCACCGCCCCAGCTGGAGCGAGCTGGTCGCGCCCAACCTGGCCATGCTGCAGCACACGGTGCAGACGGTGGAAGCCCGTGCGCCGGGCTTGCGGCATATCAGCCTGATGCAGGGCTACAAGGTCTATGGCGGCCATCTCGGTCCCTTCAAGACGCCGGCACGCGAGAGCGATGCGCAGTTCATGCCGCCCGAATTCATGTTCGACCAGCAGCGCTGGCTGGCGCAGCGGCGCATTGATTCAGGGTGCAACTGGAGCTGGTCGGCACCGCGCCCGGCCGTCGTGGGAGGCGCGGCCCTGGGCAATCCGATGAACCTGGCGCTGGCCATTGCACTGTACGCCTGCATGAGCAAGGCGCTGGGGCTGCCGCTGCGCTTTCCCGGCAAGCCCGGCGCCTACGACAAGCTGGTCGAAATGACCGATGCCGGCCTGCTGGCCAAGGGCACCGTATGGGCTGCCACCACCGAGACCGCGGCCAACCAAGCCTTCAATTTCGGCAATGGCGACCTGTTCCGCTGGAGCGAGATGTGGCCCAAGATCGCCCGTTATTTCGGCATGGAAGTCGGTACGCCGCTGCCGCTGAAGCTGGCCGAGGTGATGGCCGACAAGGCGCCCTTATGGGAAAGGATCGTCACGGCGCATGGCCTGAAGCAGCATCCTTATGCTTCACTATCGGCGTGGGAATTTGCCGATTTCGTGTTCTCCTGGGACTACGACATGTTTGGTGATGGCAGCAAGGCGCGCCGGCTGGGCTTTCATGAGTATGTGGAAAGCGAGCAGATGTTTTATCAGCTCTTTGATACCTTCAAGGAACGCAAGGTCATTCCGTGGTCCTGATGCCTTGCCTCGCCTCGGCGGATGAAAAAAAGAGCTTGCCGCAGCAAGCTCTTTTCACATCTGCCTCCATGAAACTGAAGCAAAAGGTCAGGCACCCTTCTTGATCCAGGCCGCCAGCTGATGCGGGCCCAGGCCGTCATATTCTTCGAACGGCTGGTGAATCCAGGGGTTGGTCGGCAGGTAGTCGATGTGGAAGTCAGGTTCCACCACCGAGCAGGCCTTCCACCACAACACGGCACTCTTGATCTCGGTGACGGCAGGGTAATGTTCCTTCAGGTGGACCATCACCTTCTGCAGGGTCACGCCCGAATCGACCAGGTCGTCCACCAGCAGGATGCGTCCACCCAGGGTTCCCTTGGTGATGGTGATGTACTTGGCGATGTCCAGGGAGCTGCGGATGGTGCCGGCCGCTTCACGGTAGGAGCTGGTCGAGAGGATGGCCAGCGGGACATCGAAAATGCGCGACATCACGTCACCCGGGCGCAGGCCGCCGCGCGCCAGGCACAGCACCTGGTCGAACTGGTAGCCGGATTCGTAGACCTTCAATGCCAGTCGTTCGATCAGGCGGTTGTAGTCGTCCCAGGAGACCCAGAGGTCTTTGTCGTCAGAGATCTTCATATTCTTGATTGCTTCGTAGTGCCTTGTGCCCTTGCGGGCGATTGCGTGGTGAATTACTTGAACGGATGGCGCAGGACGATGGTCTCTTCGCGGTCCGGGCCGGTGGAGATCATGTCGATGGGCACGCCCACCAGTTCCTCGATGCGCTTGATGTAGGCGCGGGCGTTGGCCGGCAGTGCGTCCAGCGACTTGGCGCCGACGGTGGTCTCGGACCAGCCGGGCATTTCTTCGTAGATCGGCTCGCAGGCGGCTGCCTCTTCAGCGCCGACCGGGAAGATGTCGACGGTCTTGCCATTGAGCTTGTAGCCGGTGCAGAGCTTCAACGACTCCAGGCCGTCCAGCACGTCCAGCTTGGTCAGGCACATGCCCGAGACACCGTTGATCTGCACCGAGCGCTTCAGCAGCGCGGCATCGAACCAGCCGCAGCGGCGCGCACGGCCGGTGACGGTACCGAATTCATGGCCAACCGAGGCCAGGTGCTTGCCGGTGCCGGCGTCCGTCGGCAGTTCAGCCGGGAACGGACCCGAACCGACGCGGGTGGTATAGGCCTTGGTGATGCCCATGATGTAGTGCAGCATGCCCGGACCCACGCCCGCACCGGCGGCGGCATTGCCGGCCACGCAGTTGCTGGAGGTGACGAACGGATAGGTGCCGTGGTCCACGTCCAGCAGGCTGCCTTGCGCGCCTTCGAACAGGATCTTGCCGCCGGCCTTGTGGATGGCGTACAAGTCGCTGGAGACGTCGGTGACCATGGGCTTGATGCGCGGTACGTTGGCCAGGGCATCGTCCAGGGTCTTCTGGTAGTCCACCGGCTGGGTCTTCAGGTAGTGGGTCAGGACAAAGTTGTGATAGTCCAGGTTGGCCAGCAGCTTTTCGGCAAAGCGCTTTTCGTTCAGCAGGTCAGCCACGCGGATGGCGCGACGGGCCACCTTGTCTTCGTAGGCCGGGCCGATGCCCTTGCCGGTGGTGCCGATCTTGTCGACGCCACGGGCGGCTTCACGCGCCACGTCCAGGGCCACGTGATACGGCAGGATCAGCGGACAGGCGTCCGACACCTTCAGGCGCGAGCACACTTCCACGCCGGCGGCTTCGAGCTTGTCGATCTCGCGCAGCAGGTCGGGCACCGACAGCACCACGCCGTTGCCGATGTAGCAGGCCACGCCTTCGCGCATGATGCCCGAGGGGATCAGTTGCAGCGCAGTCTTCTTGCCGCCGATGACCAGCGTGTGGCCGGCATTGTGGCCGCCCTGGAAACGCACCACGCCTTGGGCGTGATCGGTCAGCCAATCGACGATCTTGCCCTTACCTTCGTCGCCCCATTGCGTACCGATGACGACGACATTCTTTGCATTGCTGTTCTGTAACATGACTCAACCCAAGTTTTTGATAATCCAGTTTCCATTGCTGAAATCGAGTGCGCGATCGCAATCGAATTCGTCCTGATCGTGTTCGTGGCCGGGAAGGCTTTGGATCACGATCTCTCCCGCTTGCCGCAATTGCGCTATTTTCTCACGCAGACCGGCGTCCCTGCCCCAAGGGGCGAGGATGGCGCGTTTTCGTTCCGCGCCCGGCATCAGTCGTGCCAGTTCACGCAGGTCCAGGGAGAAGCCGGTGGCCGGCCGCGCACGGCCGAAGGCTTCACCCACATGGTCGTAGCGGCCGCCGCGCACCACCGCATTGGGCAGGCCGGGCACGTAGGCAGAGAACATCACGCCGCTGTGGTAATGATAGCCGCGCAGGTCGGCCAGATCGATCGTGACGGCCGCGCCTTCATGGCCGGCAGCCAGTTCCACCACGGCCTGCAGCTCGTCGAGCGCCTGGCCGATGCCAGGCAGAGCCGGCAAGGTGATGCGGGCGCGCGCGATGACGGAAATGTCGCCATACAGGTTGGGCAGCGCAAGCAAGGCGGCGCGAGTACCGTCCTGATAGCCGGCGGTGATTTCCTTCAGGCCAGGCACATCCTTGGCCTGCAGCAGGCCGAAGAGCTGCGCCTCGTCGCGCTTGGCGGCGGCATCGTTGGCAATGATGGCGCGCAGCACGCCGACGTGGCACAGATCCAGGCGGATGGTGCGCATGCCGGCCAGGGCCAGCGAATTCAAGGCCAGTTCCTGAATCTCTGCGTCGGCTTCGATGCCGGCATGGCCATAGATCTCGGCACCAATCTGGATTGGTTCGCGGGTGGCGTGCAGGCCGGTCGGGCGAGTATGCAGGACACTGCCGGCATAGCACAGGCGGGTGACCGAGGCGCGATTGAGCAGATGGGCGTCGATGCGCGCCACCTGCGTGGTCATGTCGGCGCGCACGCCCAGAGTGCGACCGGAGAGCTGATCAACCAGCTTGAAGGTACGCAGGTCGGTGTCCTGGCCGGCGCCGGTGAGCAGCGATTCGAGGTATTCCAGCAGCGGCGGCATGACCATTTCGTAGCCGTACAGGCGGAAATTGTCGAGCAGGCGCCGGCGCAGTTCCTCGATCTTGCGCGCTTCGGAGGGCAAGACATCGGCGATGTTTTCGGGAAGAAGCCAGTTAGGCATAAACAAAAGTCAAAGCAGAAAAAAACGGTTTGCGTACTTGCGTGGTGCGGATGACAACAAGACAAGCAGGCGCCCAGACGAACAATCGGGGCGGTCCGCAAATGCCTGCCGCCTCTCTTCTTGTATTCCGGGAAAATTGCACCCCGGAACATTGTGTCCGACCAAAAAAGGAAAGATGCCCTTTACCAGCGGCATCCATCCGGTTCGCCCTGCCCGCCGCAAACCTGCGGCGGCGCAGAACACTTCACATTATCGCCTGTTAAGCAGATTTTTACTTCTTCGCAGCGCTGGTGGCGCCGCCGCCCACTCCCTTGAAGTACTTGAAGAACTCCGAGCTCGGATCCACGACCAGGAGATCGTGACGGTTCTTGAAGCTGGCGCGGTAGGCTTCCAGGCTACGGTAGAACTTGTAGAAGTCGGGGTTCTGGCCGAAGGCCTGGGCGTAGATCTGGGACGCCTTGGCGTCACCGGCACCGCGAATCTTTTCGGATTCGCGGTAGGCTTCGGCCAGGATCACCACGCGCTGGCGATCGGCATCGGCACGGATCTTCTCGGACTCGGCCGCACCGGTGGAACGCAGCTCATTGGCCACGCGCACCCGCTCGGACTTCATGCGTTCAAACACCGAATTGTTGATCTGGTCAACGTAGTCCACGCGGCGCAGGCGCACGTCGATGACTTCGACGCCGATCTGCTTGGCTTCGTTGGCCACGCGGGCCTGGATGGCGTCCATGA
Organism: Herbaspirillum sp. C7C8; assembly: GCF_022627875.1. Lineage (NCBI taxonomy): Bacteria > Pseudomonadati > Pseudomonadota > Betaproteobacteria > Burkholderiales > Oxalobacteraceae > Herbaspirillum > Herbaspirillum sp. C7C8. Next base: position 116,893 of record NZ_JABXGG010000009.1, on the reverse strand, counting down.
CGTTGTTGCGCTGGCTGGAGATCACTTCGCGCACGGTGCGCTTGGTGATTTCATCGTTCAACGCAGCCTTGACGATCTGCGACAGACGGTCCTGGGTGCGACGCTCGTCGGCACCGAAGCTGACGAAGTACAGGCGCGGATCGATGATGCGCCACTTGACGTAGGCATCGACCAGCACGTTCATCTTTTCGGCGGTGATGAAGCGGTCGGCGTCCGGGGTATCCAAGGTCTGGATGCGCTTGTCCAGGTACATCACATTCTGGAACGGTGGCGGCAGCTTGAAGTGCAGGCCGGGCTCGGTGATGACCTGCTTGACTTCACCCAGGGCGAAGACGATGGCCGAAGAACGCTGGTCCACCACGAAGATGGTGGACGACGCCAGCCAGATCGCCACCACGGCGACGATGACGGAAGTAACGAGGCGGCCCATCAGCGCACCTCCCTTTCGCGCGCATCACGGGGATCGCGGTTTCTCGAATCTCGCATCAGCTCGGAAGAATACACGGTGTCGTTTCCTGCAGTCGAAGTGGTGGACGGCGCGCCCGCAGAGGGCTGGACGGTCGCCGAAGCCTGCGCCTTGCCACCGGCCGGGGCCGCTTCGCTGGCGCTTTGCTGGATCAGCTTGTCCAGCGGCAGATACAGGAGGTTGCTGCCGCTCTTGGCATCGACCATGACCTTGGTGGTGTTGGCAAAGATCTGCTGCATGGTTTCCAGGTACATGCGCTCGCGGGTGACCGCCGGCGCCTTGGCGTAGGCTTCTTGCACCTGGGTGAAGCGGGAGGCATCACCTTCTGCATTGGCGACCACGCGGGAGCGGTAGGCCTCGGCTTCTTCCAGCAGGCGCGAGGCGGCGCCGGATGCGCGCGGGATCACGTCATTGGCATAGGCCTGGCCTTCGTTCTTGAGGCGCTCACGGTCCTGGCCGGCCTTGACGGCGTCGTCGAAGGCGGCTTGCACCTGTTCAGGCGGTTGCACGCCCTGCATGGTGACGTTGGTGATCTGGACACCGGACTTGTAGCGGTCCAGGATCTGCTGCATGCGCTGGCTCACGTCCAGCGCGACCTTTTCACGGCCCTCATAGAGAACAAAGTCCATCTTGCTGCGACCGACGATTTCACGGATGGCGGTCTCGGCGACCTGGCGTACGGAGTCATCCGGGTCGCGGTTGTTGAACAGCCATTCGGCGGCGTTCTTGAGCTTGTACTGGACGGCGAACTGGATATCGATGATGTTTTCATCATCGGTCAGCATCAGGGATTCCTTGAGCTGCTTGTTGCGCACATTGCCGCGATAACCGATCTCGGCAGTACGCACCTGGGACATGTTGACGATCTCGTGGCCCTGGATGGGATACGGCCAGCGCCAGTTGAAGCCCGGCAGCGTGGTGTGGCTGTAGCGACCGAAGGTAGTGACCACGGCGGTCTGGCCTTCCTGCACGATGAAGAAGCCGCTGGCCAGCCAGAGGAAAGCCACGATCACGGCGATGACGCCCACGCCGATGCCGGCACCCTTGACGTCGCCACGATTGAAGCCGCCGCCACCGTTGCCGCCGTCGGATCCGCCACCGCCCTTGCGGCCCAGGAGGCCGGCGATGCGCTGGTTGAAGTCGCGCCAGAGCTGGTCGAGGTCAGGCGGACCGTCATTGTTGCCGGACGGTTTTTCGGGCCGTTTGTCGCCGTTATTTCCGTTATTCTGATTCTCGCGGTTGTCGTTTTGCGAACCACGTCCCCATTGGGGGTCGTTCAACGAAAACTTGACACCGATTTTCCTGAATAAAGACACAAGCATGCGTTTGCGTTCCGGCTGAAGTAATGGATTAAGAGAATCAAGGAGGAATGCGCGCCAGGAACGTGCAAAAAGCCGTCCCCTCGAACGGCTCAAGCGTGCATGTCTGCGGAATCGACTGGCTCGGAACGGCTGCGACCCCTGGCCTCCAAGGCGGCCTTGAGCGAAGCGGCGATCGCTTCGCGCAGCAGATCCAGGCCAGCACCGGACTTGGCACTGACGAAAACCCGCTGGATTTTACCATACTCGTCATACTCGACCGTCGGTTCCAGACCGGCGGCGTCGATCTTGTTCCAGACCAGGATCTGCGGCACGTGATCTGCGCCGATTTCCTTCAACACCAGGTTGACCTGCTCGATCTGTTCCATCCGTACCGGGCTGGCCGCATCCACCACGTGCAGCAGCAGGTCGGCGTGAATGGTTTCTTCGAGGGTGGCGCGGAAGGCCTCGACCAGTTGGTGAGGCAGTTCGCGGATGAAGCCCACGGTATCCGAAATCACCACGTGCCCGACCTCACCCAGGTAAACGCGACGGGAAGTCGTGTCCAGCGTGGCGAAGAGCTGGTTGGCGGCATACACCCCAGCCTTGGCAAGGGAATTGAAGATAGTCGACTTGCCGGCATTGGTGTAACCCACCAGCGAGACCGAGAAGGTTTCACTGCGCCCCCGCGCGCGACGCTGCGTGGCATGCTGCCGGCGCAGCTTGGCCAGCACGGCCCGCAAGGCCTTGACACGCTCGCCCAGCAGACGGCGGTCGGTTTCGAGCTGGGTTTCACCGGGTCCGCGCAGACCGATACCCCCCTTTTGCCGCTCCAGGTGAGTCCAGCCGCGGATGAGGCGGGTGGCCAGGTGTTGCAACTGGGCCAGCTCAACCTGCACCTTGCCCTCGTGGCTCTTGGCGCGCTGCGCGAAGATATCGAGAATCAGGCTGGTCCGGTCGAGCACGCGCACCTTCAGCACCCGCTCCAGATTACGCTGCTGGGCCGGTGAAAGAGCGTGATTGAAAATGACCAGTTCGAGCTGGAGGTCGGCAACGGCGTCGGCCACTTCCTGTGCCTTGCCGGTACCTACGAAAAGCGCGGCATCCGGACTGGCACGGCGACCGGTGATGGTGATCACCGGCTCCGCACCAGCCGATTTTGCCAGAAGGAGGAGCTCATCCAGACTTGCGGCGAAATCGTTCTTGCCGAAGTCCAGGCCGACTAACGCGGCACGCATGTCAAAATGCCCACGGCGTCAAGCCGGCCAGGTAGACCATTATTCGTCGGACGAGGATTCGAGACTGAGATTGACCGCACGTGCAGGCACGACGGTAGAGATGGCGTGTTTGTAAACCATTTGCGTAACGGTGTTACGCAGCAGGACCACGTATTGATCGAAAGACTCCACATGGCCTTGCAGCTTGATGCCGTTGACCAGATAGATAGAGACGGGAACGTGCTCTTTTCTCAATGCGTTCAGGAATGGGTCTTGTAACAATTGCCCTTTGTTGCTCATGGCAGCTCCACGGTGTTGTTGTGATTAGGACTTGGAGGCACTTCAAGGAATATCAAGTGCTTGACCAACTTTATGCTATTCAATTTAAACGATTTTCGCTCCAACGCCAAAAACATTGATCGAATAGCAGGATTTACGATTATTTTTCCTGCCGGATGAAAGGATTCTTGCCCGACTTGAACTCGATACGCAGTGGAGTGCCGACCAGGGAGAAAGTTTCCCGGAAGTGCTTTTCCAGATAGCGTTTGTAATTGTCATCGATGGCTTCCAGCGCATTGCCGTGGATCACCACCACGGGAGGGTTCTGCCCGCCCTGGTGCGCATAGCGCAGCTTGGGACGAATCGAACCCTTGCGGCGCGGCTGCTGGTGTTCCAGCGCCTCTTCCAGCGCGCGCGTCAGGCGCGGCGTGCTCAGCTTGGCCATGGCAGCGGCGTAGGCCGAATCGATGGATTTCATCAGCGGACCGATACCGGTGGACTTGAGTGCCGAGATGAAGTGGAACTTGGCGAAGGAAAGGAAATTCAGTTTGCGCTCCAGATCCATCTTGATCTGGTTGCGCTGATCGCTTTCCATGCCATCCCATTTGTTCACACCGACCACCAGCGCCCTGCCCGACTCCAGCACGAAGCCGGCGATGTGGGCATCCTGCTCGGAGATGTCCTGCTGGGCATCCAGCAACAGCAGCACGACGTTGGCATCTGAAATCGATTTCAGCGTCTTGACCACGGAGAATTTCTCGATGGCCTCGAAGACCTTGCCACGGCGGCGGATGCCGGCGGTATCGATCAGGGTGTAGTGACGACCTTCGCGCTCGAAGGGAATTTCAATCGAATCGCGCGTGGTACCCGGCATGTCGAAGGCAATCACGCGCTCTTCGCCCAGCAAGGTATTGACCAGGGTCGACTTGCCCACGTTGGGACGACCGACGATGGCGATCTTGGTACCGCGCATGGCCGGCTCTTCGGCTTCCGGCTCCTGGGCACGCTGGGCCTCGATCTGATCGAGGGCTTCCTCGACCAGGTCAGCCACGCCGTCACCGTGGGCGGCGGAGATCACATAGGGATCGCCCATGCCCAGCTCGTAGAAGTCGGCGGTGACCGAGGTGTACTTCATGCCCTCGGACTTGTTGACCACCAGCAGCACGGAGCGGCCGCACTTGCGCAGGAAGTCGGTGATGGTCTTGTCGTGCGGCGTCAATCCCTGGCGACCGTCGACGATGAACACCACGATATCGGCCTCGACCACTGCCTGCTTGGTCTGCTTGGCCATCTCATACATGATCCCGTCCTTGGCGACGGGTTCGAAGCCACCGGTATCGATCACCAGGAACGGACGTTCGCCGACCCGGCCTTGGCCGTAGTGACGATCGCGCGTCAGGCCGGGCAGGTCCGCCACCAGCGCATCGCGGCTGCGGGTGAGCCTGTTGAACAACGTCGATTTGCCGACGTTGGGACGGCCTACAAGTGCAATTACCGGTTTCATTTCTTTTCTTGGGGGTCGTTCGTCACAGCCACTTATTCGGCAACGACGGAGACCACGGTTCCTGATTTGGTTTGGAAAACGACAGACGAACCGGTCGAAACCGGAGGCGCCTGGATAGCACTGCCGTCGGTAGCCAGACGGGCCACGAAGGCGCCATCTTCCCGCGACAGGAAGTGAATATAACCCTGGAAGTCACCCACCGCCACCGCTTTGCCAATGGCGATCGGGCTGGAGAGCTGGCGGTTCTTCAGACGGTCGTTGCGCCAGATGACCGCACCGGTATCACGCGCAAACTCGGTCACGGCACCGCCGACATCGGCCGCGTAGACATAGGCATCATCCAGATTGACGCCGACATCGCTGGAAAACTCCTTGATCCAGCGCACATTGCCATTGAGCAAGTCAAAGCAACCGATGCGCCCCTGGTAGGAGGCGGCGCAGATGTCGGTCGCGCCCAGCGCCGGCACACCAGATACATCGGAGATGCGTTCCAGTTCGGTCGTGCCGCGCGGATCGCCGACCGGCACTTCCCAGCGCGGACCGCCATTGTTCAGTGCCAGCGCCGACAGGCGGCCGCCCGGCAGAGCCACGAAGGCGGTCTGCGAAGCAATCACGATGCCCGGCGCATTGCGCAGCGTCAACGACGGCACGTTGCGCTGGACCATCCAGCGCTGGCTGCCATTGTCGGCATCATACGCGGTCACGCGGTTGTCGATGCTGCGAATGACCACCAGCCCCTCACCCACGGCCGGGGCCGACAGCACTTCGCTGGGCGCCTGGGCGCTCCAGGTCGGCTTGCCGGAGCCTGCATCGAAGGCCTGGATACGGCCCTTCTCGCCCACCACCACGACAGTGCTGCCATCGGTGCCGACACCGGCCGTCAGGTCACCCTCGGCACGGCTGCGCCACAGGGTCTGACCATTCTGGGCATTGATGCGTACCACGGTGCCATCATTGGCGGCAGCAAAGATGCTGCCGGCAGCAAAGGCCGGGCTGAACTGGTAGCTGCCGGACTTGCCGACCGAGACCGTCCAGGCGGACTGGGCGCGCATCTTCTGGGTGAATTCCACCAGCGGCGCCGGCGGATTCGGATCTTTCTTGCTGGAGAACAGCGAGCAGCCGGACAAGGCCACCACGGCGGCCATGGCCGCCACGTTCAGCGCCAGCTTGCCGGCGCGGCGGGATCGAGCAAAGGATGTTGCCTGGGCAGCAGTGGCTGTCACACTACGCATATTCTGTTTCCTCTAAGCGATGGATGGATTCGCGGTGGGATTGCGATTCAATTCGTGGGTTGCACCAGCAACCCTGCGGGTCACCGGTCCGCCGCAGCAGACCGATCACCGGGGCATTCAGTCAGTCGCGCGGGCGCCGGCCTCAGGCCTTGGGCGCTTCGCCGCCAATGGCGTCGAGCTTGATCTGGATCAGCTGGCGCGCCGGATCCTTGGCATCGCTCTTTTCCAACGCCAGCTTGTAGGCGGTACGGGCTTCGTCACGCTTGCCCTGCGCCGCCAGCACATCCCCCTTGCGGTCGGCGATGGCGCCGGCAAACTGGGCCGGATAGTCACCCGACAAGACCTTCAGCGCTTCATCGTACGCCTTGGCATCAAGCAGTACCCCGGCCAGACGCACGGCGGCGATGGCCTTGTACTCCTTGCCACGGCCATGGTCGATCACCCATTGCAGCTGTTTCTTGGCCGCTTCCATGTCATTGGCATCGAAGGCCGACTTGGCGGCCACCAGCGCGCTCATTTCGGCGTAGGCGGTACCGCTGAACTTGTCCTGAATGTCGGCGGCGGCACGTTGCACCTTGGCATTATCCTTGGCGGCCAGCGACTTCTGCTGCTCTTCGTAGAGCACCGAGGCTTGCGCCGACTGGCGGCCCTGATAGGTGTTCCAGCCGGTCCAGGCGGCGTAGGCGGCCAACACAATGATCAGCGCCCAGGTCACCAGGTTGCCGTACTTCGCCCACCAGGCCTTGATGGAATCAAGCTGTTCTTGTTCTTCGAGATCGTATGCCATGTAACTCTGCGTTTAGATAAGTTGACGGTCGAGGAGGACGGGTCTTCAGGGGTGATAGTGCACGTGGTCGTGATCATGGTCGTGATCGCCCACGATCTGTTCCACGATGTAATCGACCACGCCGTCGAAGGCCATGTTGCTCTGATTGGCACGCCCTTCCTCGGCATTGCCTTCGCGCATGTGCTTGACGGTGGCGGTCCCGGCCTTGAGCTCGTCTTCGCCGATGATCACGGCAAAGGCGGCACCGCTGGCGTCGGCGCGCTTCATCTGCGCCTTGAACGAGCCACCACCATTGGACGATGCGCAATGTAGCACAACATCGAGCCCGGCAGTCCGCAAACGTTCAGCCAGGACAAAAGATTGCAATTGTGCATCCTCGCCTTGATGGACCAGATAGACGTCGCACTGATTCGGTGCGTACTGTTCGCCATTGGCCTTCATCAGCTCCAGCAGGCGTTCCACGCCCATGGCGAAGCCGCAGGCCGGAGTCGGCTTGCCGCCGAACATTTCGATCAGCGGGTCGTAGCGGCCACCGCCACAGACGGTGCCCTGCGAGCCCAGCTGGTCGGTGACCCACTCGAACACGGTACGGTTGTAGTAGTCCATGCCGCGCACCAGGCGCGGATTGATGGTGAAGGGAATGTTGTTGTGACGCAGGATCTTCTGTACGCCCTCGAAGTGCGCGCGCGATTCTTCACCCAGGTAATCCAGCAGCTTGGGCGCGGCATTCACCATCTCCTGCATGGCCGGATTCTTCGTATCCAGGATGCGCAGCGGGTTGGCGTGCAGGCGACGCTGGGCGTCGGTGTCCAGCAGTTCCTTGTGCTGTTCAAAGTAGGCGATCAGGTCGGCGCGGTGCTTGTTGCGCTCCTCGGCATTGCCGATGGAGTTGAGCTCCAGGCGGATGTCGGACAGGCCCAGGTCGTCCCAGAGGCGCTGGCACATCATGATCAGCTCGGCATCGATATCCGGACCGCTGAAGCCCACGGCCTCGGCCCCCACCTGGTGGAACTGGCGATAACGACCACGCTGCGGACGCTCGTGACGGAACATCGGGCCGACGTACCAGAGGCGCTTGGGGCCGTCGTAGGTCAGATTGTGTTCAAGGGCGGCACGCACCACGCCGGCAGTGTTTTCCGGGCGCAGGGTCAGGTTGTCGCCGTTCATGGAATCGGTGAAGGAATACATCTCCTTCTCGACGATGTCAGTCACCTCGCCCAGGCCGCGCGCGAACAGTGCGGTCGGCTCGACGATGGGCGTGCGGATCTGCTGGAAACCATAGCTCTTGAGCACCGATTGCACGGTGTTCTCGAACAGTTCCCACAACGGGGCGTCGGCCGGCAGGATGTCATTCATGCCTTTGACGCCAACGATTTTTTCGACTTTCTTTTGTTCTGACATACCGAAATCCGGAATTTTGCTTTTTACTTCATTTTTGGAAGCTGGAATATGTCGCATCTTTCGTGCGACGGGCCAGCGCAAGTGTACTGCATGGCCTGGAACACCCTAGGGTGACCGGCCACGCGGTGATCAGGCATGACTACCCTGACCGTAATGCGATTCGACGTATTCCAGCACCACGCTCTGGAATTCCTCGGCGATGCGTTCGCCGCGCAGGGTCATCTTCTTTTCGCCATCGATGAACACCGGGGCCGCCGGCGACTCGCCGGTGCCGGGCAGGCTGATGCCGATGTTGGCGTGCTTGGATTCGCCGGGACCGTTGACGATGCAGCCCATCACGGCCACGTTCATGGCTTCCACGCCGGGATACTTTCCCTTCCACACCGGCATCTGCTCGCGCAGGAAGGTCTGGATCTTGTCCGCCAGGTCCTGGAACACGGTCGAGGTGGTGCGGCCGCAACCCGGGCAGGCGATCACCATCGGGGTGAACTTGCGCAGCCCCATGGTTTGCAGGATTTCCTGGCCGACCACCACTTCCTTGGTGCGGTCGCCACCCGGTTCGGGAGTCAGTGAGATGCGGATGGTGTCGCCGATGCCTTCCTGCAGCAGCACCGACAGCGCAGCCGTGGAGGCGACAATGCCCTTGCTGCCCATGCCCGCCTCGGTCAGGCCAAGATGCAGCGGATAGTCGCAGCGACGCGCCAGTTCGCGGTAGACCGCGATCAGGTCCTGCACACCGGAGACCTTGCAGGAGAGGATGATCTTGTCGCCTGCCATGCCGAGTTCTTCGGCGCGCTGGGCGTTCTCGATGGCCGAGGTGACCAAGGCTTCATACATCACCGCCTGCGCCGACCAGGGTTCGGCGCGGCCGGCGTTCTCGTCCATGATGCGCGCCAGCAGGGCCTGGTCCAGGCTGCCCCAGTTGACCCCGATGCGCACCGGCTTGTCGTACTTGCAGGCCACTTCGATCATCTGGGCGAACTGGGTATCGCGCTTGGCGCCCTTGCCGACGTTGCCGGGGTTGATCCGATACTTGGAAAGCGCCTGGGCGCACTCCGGATAGTCGGTCAACAGAGTGTGGCCGTTGTAGTGGAAATCACCCACCAGCGGCACGTCCACGCCCATGCGGTCGAGCTGCTCGCGAATGGCCGGCACGGCTGCCGCGGCCTCGGGCGTATTGACGGTCAGGCGCACGATTTCGGAGCCCGCGCGGGCCAGCTCCTTGATCTGGATGGCCGTCCCGATGGCGTCGGCCGTGTCGGTGTTGGTCATGGATTGCACCATCACCGGCGCACCGCCACCCACGATGATCTCGCGCGTCCCGTGGCTGATGACCACGCGGCGGCTGTTGCGGCGGGCCAGCGGCCCGGAGGCGATCGGGAAGGAAGACATGTCAGTCAGTCGGTTCAGTTCAGGTTCAGGCGTGCAACATTGCTGCCGCCCGGGGTTTTCAGGTCCAGCGGCTGGCCGCGCAGCGTCGCGTCGACACCGGCGGCGTTGCCGATGATGAGCGTGGTCGCATCGGAGACGTCGAAGGTCTCGGTGGTGCCGGCCTTGAGCAGACGTGAAATCACGGTGCTCTTGTCAGCACGGCGGATTTCCACCCAGGAATCCTCGCGGAAGGTCAGGCGCAGCAAATCCTTGCTGTTGACGATGTTCAGCCCGCCGGGCACGGTGGTCGAGGCCATCTGTGCCGGCGCGTTTGCCGTCGCTGTCGATGCCGCCGGGGCAGGCATGGAAGCCGGCTCGCTGGCCGCAAGCGTGGACGGCTGCACCGGCTCGGGCTTGGTCGATGCAGGGGGCTGGGCCGCCGGGGCCGGGGATTGTGTGGCCGGCACGGCTTGCTTGACCGGTTCCTCGGCAGGCGCGGGCGTGATGGTCTCAACGCGCGCATTGACCGGCAGCTCGCTGGAGGCGGTCTCCGCACTCTGCGCGTTCTGCGCATCCTGTGCGGTTTCCGGGGCTGTAGCAGCATCCACGTGATGCGACTTGAGGAAGGCCAGCTGAGGCAGCTTGGTCCCCAGCTCGGTCCAGCGCACGGCTGCAGCGCCTGCCAGCAGGGCCACCACCACGACACCGGCGATGATGGGCAAGGCTGAGCTGTTGCCGCGCGTACTCATCATCATGGCCGGCAACGGGCCTTCCGAGAAGGGTGTCGACAGTGAATGCTGAGGCACGATGTGATCGCGCTGCTGCACCGCCGACTCCTGCGGCATGGCCGCCGCCAGGGCATGGCTATCCAGCCCCAGCACCTTGGCATAACTGCGCACGAAACCGCGTGCCACCGCGAGGCCGGGCAGGGCCGCATAGTTGTCGGCCTCGATGGCCTGGATCTGGCGTGGCGCCAGCTTGACCAGGCTGGCCACCTGCTCGACGGACCACCCCTTTTTCTGCCGCGCCGCCGCCAGCGTAGCGCCCGGCAAGACCTGGGCCTGGGACGGTTGACCGGGATCTTGCGGTTGCTGCGACGACATTTCGTTCATTTGTTGATCACTCATCAAATGCTCCACATGGAAAAGCTTTTTTTAGCCGGACCTGGCCGGATTCTTCTGGAGCGTCCCTGCGCGGCGTGCGCCGCGTCCCTCCGGGGAAATTCGACAACTTCAGCACAGCCCGCCCGACCTCGGCAAGACTGGCATTGACTTCAGCAACAACGCGAAAGGGACGTGCGATGGCTGCGCCACAGCGCAACATCGACGCCCCCGTCACCCATTCTGTAAAAAGCGGCAGCTGTGCCCCCGCCGCGGCGGCGAAGGCTGGTACCGCAGGACCAGCAAGGACATGGGACCACCCTGCCGTCACCCGGAGATCTCCACGATGCGACCGAAGTCCTTGCCGAACTTGGCCTGGTATTCGGCCATTTTCTGCATGCGTTCCTGCACCCGGGTACGATCCTTGACCTCGCCGGCCAGTTGACCGCAGGCGGCATCGATGTCATCGCCACGGGTCTTGCGGATGGTGGTCACGATGCCCGCATCCATGAGGATCTGCGCAAACGCCTTGATGCGCGGATTGTGCGAGCGCTTCAAGCCCGACTCGGGAAAAGGGTTGAAGGGAATCAGGTTGAACTTGCAGGGGATGGCGGTCTCGCCTTCCTTCACCAACGCGACCAGTTCGCGGGCATGGGTGTCGGTGTCGTTGACGCCATCGAGCATGCAGTACTCGAAGGTGATGAAGTCGCGCGGCGCGAATTCCAGATAGCGCTTGCAGGCCAGCATCAGCTCGCGCAGCGGATGCTTGCGGTTCAGCGGAATGAGCGAGTCGCGCAGCGCATCGTTGGACGCGTGCAGCGAGACGGCCAGCGCCACCGGACATTCTTGCGACAGCTTGTCGATCATCGGCACCACGCCGCTGGTGGACAGCGTCACGCGGCGGCGCGACAGGCCATAGGCATTGTCGTCCAGCATCAGGCGCAAGGCCGTCACGGTCGGATCGAAGTTGAGCAGCGGCTCGCCCATGCCCATCATCACCACATTGGTGATCTGGCGCTCGCCCTTGGGGCCACCTTCGATGCCCTTGGTCTTGCGCAATTCGAATTCCGCCATCCACAACTGGCCGATGATTTCGGCCACGGTGAGATTGCGATTGAAGCCCTGCTTGCCGGTGGAGCAGAAGCGGCAATTCACGGCACAGCCCGCCTGCGTCGATACGCACAGCGTGCCGCGGTTTTCTTCAGGAATGAACACGGTTTCCACCGCATTGCCCTGGCCCACGTCGACCAGCCACTTGCGTGTGCCGTCGGTGGAGGTATGGTCGCTGATGATGGCCGGCGCACGGACTTCGGCGCGGGTCTTGAGCTTGTCGCGCAGCGATTTGGCCAGATCGGTCATCTGATCGAAATCAGACACGCCGAACTGGTGTATCCAACGCTGCAACTGCTTTGCACGAAACGGCTTCTCACCCAACTCGCCGCAGTAGGCGACGAGTTGCGCGGGATCCATATCCAGCAGATTGGTGAGAGCTGTAGTCATGATGCTTGCGGTCGGGACCAGGACAGAAAGACGTTGCAGGGATTGCGACGCCGGTTTTTGCCCCAGCCCGGAAGACCGATGGAAAACAGGAACAGATTAACGCGAATAAACGTTCAGTGCCGGGAAGAAGTAGCTGATTTCGACCTTGGCGGTTTCTTCAGCGTCCGAACCGTGCACGGCGTTGGCATCGATGGAGTCGGCGAAGTCGGCGCGGATGGTGCCCTTTTCAGCCTTCTTCGGATCGGTCGCGCCCATCAGGTCGCGGTTCTTCAGGATGGCGCCTTCGCCTTCCAGCACCTGGATCATCACCGGGCCGGAGACCATGAAGTCCACCAGATCCTTGAAGAAGGGGCGCTCGCGGTGCACGGCGTAGAAGCCTTCTGCTTCAGCGCGCGACAGTTGTGCCATGCGGGCAGCGATGACCTTCAGGCCAGCGTTTTCGAAACGGGTGTAGATCTGGCCGATCACGTTCTTGGCGACGGCGTCGGGCTTGATAATCGACAGGGTGCGTTCAATTGCCATGAGAAAAACTCCAATAAAAATAATGGCTTAAAGCCAAGAATTGATAATTCAATGAACCTTGTATTTTAGCATGAAACCATCAAATATCATGTCAATTCACCTCCTTTGACGCTGCCTGCGGGCAATGATGCACCACCGCAGGCGACCACGCGCGGGAACCGGGTTCATATAAAGTGCCCGCATCTCGAACCATAGCGAGGGAAGACTTGTCTTAGCAGTGAGCCGGCGTGCTATTCTCTGGCTCGCATTCAACGCTTTGGAGGACATATGAACCAACTGGACACGACCTTCGGCCACTCGACCACGAGCCTGGCCGCCCGCAACCGCGTACTGCGCAACACCTACTGGCTGCTGGCGCTGTCGATGATCCCGACCGTACTGGGCGCATGGCTGGGGGTGCAGATGCACTTGAACCTCTTTGCCGCCAGCCCGATGATCGGCTTCGTGCTGTTCCTGGCGATCGCCTTCGGCTTCTTCTTCGCCATCGAGAAGACCAAGAATTCCGGCTGGGGTGTGGCTTTCCTGCTGGGCTTCACCTTCTTCATGGGCCTGATGCTGTCACGCCTGATCGAATACACGCTGGGCTTCTCCAACGGTGCCGGCCTGATCATGACTGCCTTTGGCGGCACCGCCATCATCTTCTGCGGCATGGCCACCATCGCCACCGTTTCCAAGCGCGACTTCTCGGGCATGGGCAAGTGGCTCTTCGCCGGCGTGCTGGTGATCCTGGTCGCTTCGCTGGCCAACATCTTCCTGCATCTGCCGGCGCTGCAACTGACCATTTCAGTGGTCGCCATCGCCATCTTCTCGGCCTACATCCTGTTTGACGTGCAACAGGTCGTCAACGGCGGCGAAACCAACTACATCTCGGCAACGCTGGCCATCTACCTGGACGTCTACAACGTCTTTGCCAACCTGCTGTCCATCCTGGGCATCCTGGGCGGCAACCGCGACTGATAGCGCAAACATTGCTTCATCAGCAATAAAAATGCCGGCGAAAGCCGGCATTTTTTTCGTCTACAGCGGGGCGCTTACGCTGGCAAGTCGAACACGGCAATGGATTCCACATGCGCCGTATGCGGGAACATGTTGACCACGCCCGCGTACTTGAGAGCATAGCCACCCAGATGTACCAGCATGCCGGCGTCACGTGCCAGTGTTGCCGGGTTGCAGGAGACATAGACGATGCGCTTGGGCTTCAGATGCTGCTGTTCGGGCGGCAATTCCACCAGCGCCTTGCAGACTTCCATGGCGCCTTCGCGCGGGGGGTCGATCAGCATGCGATCGAACTTGCCCAGCGCCACGAAGTCCTCGGGCTTGGCTTCAAACAGGTTGCGACAGTAGAAGCTGGTTTTGGCATCCACGCCATTGACCTTGGCATTGTCCAACGCGCGCTCGGTCAGCGCGGTGCTGCCTTCGATGCCGACCACTTCGCGCGCCAGGGTGGCGATGGGCAGGGTGAAGTTGCCCAGACCGCAGAACAGGTCCGCTACCCGGTCTTGCGGCTGCACATCCAGCAGGCGCAGGGCGCGCGCCACCAGTACGCGGTTGATCTGGTGATTGACCTGGGTGAAGTCGGTGGGCTTGAAGGGCATGCGGATGCCGAATTCAGGCAAGGTATATTGCAGGCGCGACTCGGCCGGATAGTAAGGCGCTGCCGTATCAGGCCCCTTGGTCTGCAGCCACCACTCGATCTTGTGCTCGTCGGCGAAGCGCTTGAGCAGGGTTTCATCGGCCGGGCTCAACGCCTCCATGATGCGCAACACCAGGACGGTGACCTTGTTGCCTTCATCGCCCTCACCGACGGCCAGCTCGATCTGCGGCATACGGTCACGAATAGACAGTCCTGCCACCAGTTCACGCAGCGGCACCAGCATGGCTGAGACATTGGGCGGCAGGATTTCGCAAGTCTTCATATCGGCGATGAAGGACGAGCGTTTCTCATGGAAGCCCACCAGCACCCCACCCTTCTTGGCCACGTGGCGCACCGAAATGCGGGCGCGATAGCGATACCCCCAGGTCGGCCCGTAGATGGGGCGCAACATCACCTCGGCCTTGGTCTTGCCAAGGTGCCAGAGGTTGTCTTCCAGCACGCGCTGCTTCATGGCGACCTGGGCCGACGGCTCCAGATGCTGCATGGCGCAGCCGCCGCAGGTGCCGAAATAGTCACATCTGGGTTTCACGCGCAGCGAAGACTCGCGGTGCAGCGTGGTCATCACACCCGCTTCCCACTTGGCTTTCTTGCGATAGGATTCGAAACTGACCCGTTCGCCCGGCAGCGCGCCTTCGACGAAAATGACCTTGCCTTGCGTGCCATCCTCGTTCTCGAGGTGACCAACGCCGCGCCCGTCCATGTCGAGCGACTTGATTTCAATGATGATGTCTTGTTGCATGAGGGAAACCACAGGGTAGGACCGAAGCCCGCTGCCGAAAACAAAAGCGGTATTGTCCGCGATCCGGGAGCGGGAGGGAAGCAGCAAGCGCATCCGGCCAATGCCGGCGCACAGAAATCCACTGCAATGAAGGAATGCGGCCTAGAACAGCGCGTCGCGACTGACACCACGCGAAGTCAGCAGGCGCTTGAGCTTGACCAGAGCCTCCTGCTGCACCTGGCGCACACGCTCACGCGTGATACCCATTTCGCCGGCAAGTTGCTCCAGCGTGGAAGGATCGTCGTTGTCCAGCCCGAAACGCCGGGCTACCACGACACGTTGCTTTTCCGACAAACTTTTCAGCCATTCGCGGATCAGCAAGGCCATTTCCTGGCTCTCGGCGCGGGTGTCGGGATGTTCTTCGACGGCGCTGGGCAACAGGTCCATGAGACTGGCCTGCGGGTCGTTGTCCAGCGGGGTATCCAGCGAGGCGGCATGCTCGGACAGCGCCAGCACATCCTGTACCTCTTCCACCGGACGGTCGACCAGGTGCGCGATGTCTTCCGCACTGGCGTCTCTTCCGTCACGTTGTTGCGCTTCCAGATGATATTTTGCGCGCAGGATCTGGTTCAGCTCGCGCACCATGTGCACCGGAAGCCGCACGGTACGGGCCTGATTCATGATGGCGCGCTCGATGCTCTGGCGTATCCACCAGGTGGCATAGGTGGAGAAGCGGAAACCGCGCTCGGGCTCGAACTTGTCGATGGCGCGCATGAGACCAAGATTGCCTTCTTCAATCAGGTCAAGCAGTGCCACGCCCCGATTGATGTAGTGCTTGGCGATCGACACCACCAGCCGCAGGTTGTGCTCGATCATTTTCTGGCGGGCCAGGAATTCACCGGCCTTGGCCCGGGTGGCGAAGTGCAGCTCCTCGGCCGCCGTCAGCAGGGGCTTGGCGCCGATCTTGTTGAGGTAATGCTGGGTGGTGTCGGTGGAGAGCTCGGCGGCGAGCACCTTCTTGAGCTCGTCCACGCCCTCGGCGGGGGCCGGTTCCCGGGGCTGGTCAGCAGCATCGCCGTCGATCACTTCCGGCTCTTCGATCTCCTCGATGGGATCGTCCATGTCCTCTTCATGAGGATCCTGGTCTGGCAAGTGATCGCGGCGATTGCTTGTCATACGCTAGCGTGGCGGTAAGTATTTGGAAGGATCAACAGGTTTGCCCTGTTGGCGGATCTCAAAATGCAGTTTCACGCTGTCGCTGTCGGATTTGCCCATTTCAGCGATCTTCTGGCCCTTGGTCACGGACTGGCCCTCCTTGACCAGAATGGTCTTGTTGTGCGCGTACGCCGACAGCAGGTTGTTGGTGTGTTTGATGATCACCAGGTTGCCATAGCCGCGAATGCCGCTGCCGGCATACATGACCTTGCCCCCGGCAGCCGCCAGCACAGCCTGACCATCCTTGCCGGCGATGTCCACGCCCTTCTTGCCACCCTCGAAGGTGCCGACCACCTTGCCTTCGGCTGGCCACATCCAGGAGACACCTTCATCATCCACAGTCGCAGGCTGGCTGGCCGCGGCCGGCTTTTCGGCCGCATGCGACGCTTCCGGCTTGGCTGCGGTCGCCGGGGCGGCTGTGGCCGGTGCCGCATCGGGCTTCTCCAGTTCGGCCAGGGCGCTCTCCGAATAGGCGCGCTTGTCACCCCGCGGACCGGTCTTGTTGCCGCCCGGGGCCATCGGCGCAGCTGCCGGCGCGGCAGTGCCAGGCGCCCCCAGCGGCTTGACGTCCAAGCCCGCCCCCGGTGCGGCAGCAACCGCAGCGGTCTGGACCGGCCCGGTGCGATCCGGCGGCGCCACGCGCAACACCTGATCGACCTTGATGTCATTCGGATTGGTCAGGTTATTCCAGGCGACGATGTCGCGCCAGTTCTGCCCGACGTCCAAAGCGATGCGATAGAGCGTATCGCCCTTCTTGACCGTGTAGTAGCCACGTCCAGACGGAACCGGCACGGCCGGAGCGCTCACGGCGTCAGCCGGCCTGGCGGTGCTGCTGGTGCGATCGACCACCGGTGCCGGCTGCTGATTCGGTGTCGAGCCGCAGGCGGCCAGCAGACTGACGACACTGCCCAATACAGCCAAACGAATTTTCTTCATGCTCTTACGTTAGATTTTGTACGACGCTAGTTGACAAGCAGCCAGCGCCAGAAGTTCACCAGGGAAATGCGGCCCCCTCGCCTGCCCATCCGCTCTCTTCATCGACCCGCGGCTTGGATGCTTGTGCTTGTTGCCGCCCGTTCCCTGTTCGATGATACGTGGCGGACCTGATCTCCGCCGGTACTGCGCATTGCGTTCTGCGTTCTGCGTTCTACGTTCGCCGACACTCCCGAGATCACACCGTTCCCGGGCGCAACGGCACGAAATGGCACTGCTCCAGGGTAGTACGGCGCCAGTCGCGCTGGCCGACACGTTCAATCAGTTCCAGCACCTGCTGGCGTTCGCCCACGGGTGCCACCAGCCGGCCGCCAATGGCCAGCTGTTCCAGCAGGGCCTGCGGCACTTCCAGTCCGGCCGCCGCGAGGATGATGCCATCGAAAGGCGCAACCTGCGGCAGGCCAAGCATACCATCTCCGTAATGCAAGCGGAGGTTTGCCACGCGCAAGGGACGCAGATTGGTCTTGGCCAGTTCATGCAGGGGCTTGATGCGCTCGATGGAATACACCTCGCCCGCCACGCGCGAGAGCACGGCGGCCTGGTAGCCGCAGCCGGTACCGATCTCCAGCACCCGGTCCAGACGTCCGCCATGGCGGTTCTGGCGCATCAGCTCGATCATGCGCGCCACGATGTAGGGCTGCGAAATGGTCTGATGATGGCCGATGGGCAAAGACGCATCGATATACGCCTGGCTGGCCAGACCGGGCTCCACGAACATGTGGCGCGGCACCGCCTCCAGCGCCGCCAGCACCTTGGCATCGGCCACCCCCTGCTTGGCCACGCGCGCGACCATGGCCTTGCGCACCGCCTCGGAGGCCAGCGGAGAAGCGTGGTGCGAGGCATTGGTCTGGGTCACCGTCATCACGTTCCGGACCGCGGTGCGCGGCGCCGGCGCCGCACTCAGCAATGGCTGGGTCGGCGCCACCGGCGCGCGCGGCGGTGCCGGCGGCGGGCGCAGCGCCTGGGCCAGGCCCTGCTGCACCGGCTTCAAGGCGGCACGCTGCAAAGACTGGGCGGCATTCTTGGCCGCCGTCTGCGTGGTGGCCGGGGTACGGCCAGCCGCGTCCCGGCCGGCACCGGCGGTCTTCTTCTTGTCGACCACCGAGGACAGGCTCAGCGGAAAGCGGCTGGGCTTGTCGTTCATGCAAGCGCTTTCTTGAGGTTGTCCAGTTGTGCAGTATGGGTGAGATCGATCTGCAGCGGCGTGATGGACACATAGCCGTTGGCAGTGGCATGGAAATCGGTGCCCTCGCCGCCATCCTTGGCCGCCCCCGCCGGTCCGATCCAGTACAGGTCACGGCCGTACGGATCGGTCAGCTTGTGGACCGGCTCGGACATGTGGCGCTTGCCCAGGCGCGTGGCCACGCTGCCCTTGATCTGCGCGTACGGCAGGTTGGGAATGTTGACGTTGAGCAGGTAAGGCTTGGGCAGGCTGTCGAAGCGGCGCTCCACGATCTCGCGAGCGATGCGCGCGGCCGACGCCAGTTCGCCCCAGCCCTTGTGCAGTTGCGAAAACGCAATGGAGGGGATGCCGAACAGGAAGCCCTCGGTCGCCGCCGCCACCGTACCGGAATAGAGCGTATCGTCGCCCATGTTCTGCCCCTGGTTGATGCCGGAGACGATCAGGTCGGGACGCTCCTTCAACAGTCCGGTGAGGGCCACGTGGACGCAGTCCGAAGGCGTGCCGTTGAGGTAGTAGAAGCCGTTGGGGGCCTGCTCCACCCACAGCGGACGATCCAGCGTCAGGGAGTTGGAGCTGCCCGAGCGATTGCTGTCGGGCGCCACCACGGTGATATCGGCGATCGGTGCAAGCGCCTCGGCCAGGGCATTGATGCCGGGCGCAAGGTAGCCGTCGTCGTTGCTGATGAGGATTTTCATGGGCTGAATTTTAACCGAAGCCGAGCCTTGGGCAGACCCTCTTGCCGACATTCTCATCCCCCGCGCACCCTCTATTCCTGCATGGTCAGTTCCTGATAGACATAGGCCGACAGCACCAGCTTGTCGCGCACCGTCAGTTGCGCAAATTCCACCCCGTACTGATGGAAATCGGCCTCACCCAGCGATTCTACCGCCCGCAACACCACCGGAAGCTCCAGCGGCAATTGCTGGTCCGCCACCGAAGCCACGAAGCGCAGCTTGCCCGTCACGCCCTTCTTTGCCGCCACCTTGCCGGAGAGCGAGGTCGCCACCAGCGAGGCGCCGGCCAGGCTCAGGTCGATCACGCTGGCCGCCAGCGGCTGGCTGCCATCCACCGCCAGGTAACCTTCCGCGCCAACGGGCACGCGGGTAGCCTGACGGATCACAGTGGAACGGACTTCCCTGGGCAGGGAAAGATGCAGGTAGACGAACGGTGTGTGCTGATACTTCAGCAGTTGCGCCGCAAAGGCATAGGCACGGCGACCGGTCAGAGCGCGCACGACAAAGGCCTGCCCCTCGCGCAGGAAGATCTGCTTGCCCTCCTTTTGCGGTGCCGTGACCAGGATGCTGCGGTTGGGCAGGCAACCCACCAGCGAGACCGCATGGCGCTGGCCGACATCATCGGCAAACTGCAGCCAGAGCGTATCTCCGATCTGCCAGCGCACTTCGTCCAGGGTAATCACGCTTTCCTGGCCGCGCACCGCCGCCGAGGGCTTCAGAGGCTTCTTGCCGCCCTGCTTCTTGCGCAGCACGTCACGTGCCTGCGGCAGCCGAACCGATTCCGTATCCGGCTCGGCAATCCAGTTGGCATTGCGATACAGACCATTCTCGATCAGGCCGGCCAGTTGGTCCGGAGTATCGATCAGGGTGCCCCGTGCCAGCAGCAGCTTGCCGGCTTCGTTGTAGATCGGCCAGGGCGCAGGACGGCCCAGAGCCAGTTCGGAGGCGCGCACCGGCACCAGCGAGGTGTGGTCCGCCATGTCAAGCCTCCGCCGCAGCGTCCTCGCCGCCAGCCGCAGCCGCCCGGCGCGCATCCTCTTCGCGGAAGAAGGCCTGCACCACCTCCAGTTCGCGCGTGCGCTTGAAGGGGGGCAGGCTCTGCCAGATGCGACGACCATAATTCTTGGTAATGATGCGCGGGTCGCAGATCATCAGCACGCCACGATCGCCCTCATCACGGATCAGGCGGCCAGCGCCCTGCTTGAGGTTGATGATGGCGGCCGGCAGTTGATGGTGCACGAAACCGTTCAAACCCTGCTTTTCCATCTCGCTGATGCGTGCAGCCAGCACCGGATCATCCGGCGGCGAGAACGGCAGCTTGTCGATGATCACCAGCGAGAGCGCATCTCCGCGCACGTCCACGCCTTCCCAGAAGCTCTGGCTGCCGATCAGCACGCCATTGCCCGCCGCACGGAAACGGTCGAGCAACTCCGTGCGACCGGCCTCGCCCTGCACGAACAGCGGGAAGTCGTGACCACGCGCAGCGAACTCGGTACGCAGTCGCTCGGCGGCGCGATTGACCGCGCGCAGGGTGGTGCACAGGAAGAAGCAGCGACCACCGGCGGCCTCGATGGTGGGCAGCGCGGCATCGATCACCGCATCCGTGTACTCAAAGGAATTGGGCTGCGGCAGGTTCTGCGGCACGTACAGAAGGCCCTGCTCGCCATAATTGAAGGGACTGGGCCAGGATTGCGCAGGCGCATTCCACAAGCCCATCTGGGCGGCATAGTGATTGAAATCTTTCTTCACTGCCAGCGTCGCGGAAGTGAATATCCATGAGCGTGGCGTACCCTCGCGCTGCTTGTTGAAGATGGGCGCGATGGACAGTGGTGTACGGTGCAGCTGCAGCGAGGACTGGAAGGCTTCCACCCACAGCACGTAAAAGGGTTTCTGGGCCGGCGGCTCTTCCTGCTCCTCGCCCGCTGCCTCCCGCTTGTTGTCGGCGGGCTTGGCCGCTGCCTTGGCGGCGGCTTCGGCCTGGATCTTGGCCAGCTCGTCGGGCGTCCCCCAGTTCTCCAGCTGGCGCAGCAATTCATTGGCGCGGTCACGGCATTGCTCGATGGTCTCGGCACGCTCGGCCTGTTTTTCCAGCACGGCGATCATGTCGTCCATGCAGTCTTTCAGGGTATCGAGCGCGGGGAAGAAGGCGCTGGAGGGAGCGATCTGGTTCAGCGCCAGCCGTACGGATTCTTCCGGGAAGGCCAGCCGCAGATCCCGCGCCGCCCGCTCCACCGGCGCCACCAGGCGCGCCCAGTCGGCGCCGTCGCGGGCGTGCGACAGGCCTTCGGCCAACACGTCGCGGCACAGTTCCAGAATCTGCGAGGTGGAAATGGTTTCGCCGAAGAACAGCGTGGCGGTATCGGGCAACTGATGCGCCTCGTCGAAGATGACGGTGTTGGCCGAGGGCAGCAGTTCGGCGATGCCGGTGTCCTTGAGCGCCACATCGGCAAAGAACAGGTGATGGTTGACCACCACCACGTCGGCCTGCTGCGCTTCCTTGCGCGCCTTCATCACGAAGCAGTCCTGGTAGTACTGGCATTCGGCGCCAAAGCAGGTATCGCGGGTGGAGGTCACCAGATTCCATACCGAGGCCGTCTCGGGCACCTTGGTCAGCTCGGCCTTGTCACCGGACGAGGTGGATTTGACGAAGCGCGAGATCTCGCGCAGGTAACCGACATCCTCGCGTGCGGTCAGGCGACCGTTCTGCAGTGTGCGCTCCAGATGGAAATGGCAGACGTAGTTGCTGCGCCCCTTGAGCAGTGCCACAGAGACCGGTGCATGCAAGGCCTTGCGCACGGTCGGGATATCGCGATTGAAAAGCTGATCCTGCAGCGTCTTGGTGCCGGTGGAGACGATGGTCTTGCCGCCCCACAGCAGCGCAGGGACCAGGTAGGCAAAGGTCTTGCCGGTACCGGTACCGGCCTCGGCGATCAGCGTACCCTGGCTGGTGATGGCCGCGGCGATGGCCTTGGCCATTTCGGTCTGGGCATGACGCGGACGGTAGCTGCCGACGGCACCACCGAGGGGACCACCAGCACCGAAGAGGCGCTCGACCTCGGCATCATGGATGCCAGGTGCGTCGGGATTGGTACCCTCGGTCTCGGCGGGAACGGTGCGGGCGCGGCTGTCGGCCATGTCGGCGGGGGCGTCTGGAGCTGTCACTGCGGCAAACCTGTAGGAAAACACGTGCGGCGCAGGCATCGGTGACGCCGGCGCAACTTGCACGTCATTGGGAACAAGGCGCTATTTTACGCGGAGTCGGCAGCGCGCCCCTGACTGGCATGAAAGATCCGTGCCATCGCGCTTGAGAATTCGTGAGCGACGCCTGCACAGGCAGGCGGACAACGGGATTCAGGCGGGGATATCGGGTACCAGCTGCATCTTCAGCAGCGCGATGTGGTCCTTCAATTGCAGTTTGCGCTTCTTGAGGCGGCGCAGTTGCAGGTCCTCGGAACGGGCATCGCGGGTGAGCATGTCGATCACGCTATCGAGATCACGGTGCTCGACTTCGAGTTCGATGATGCGGCGCTGGATGTCTTCGCGATGCGTACTGGTCATGATGGCGGCTGGTTGCTGATGTGCTTGCTAGTGTAATGCACCCGCCGGTACACGCCAAATCGACGTGTACGGCGGAAGAAAAGTCCAGCCGCCAAGCGGCTTGCCTGCTTACTTGGCGACGGGCTGCTGCGATTGCTGCTGTTGCTGTTGCTGATCCAGTTGCTGTTGCTGCTTCTGCTTGCGCTCGGCACGTTCCCGCTCGTTCTCGGCCTTCTTGCGCTCTACTTCCAGGCGATGCTCCTCGGCTTGCTGGATGCGGCGCTGGCGTTCAGCGGCGTTGGCCGCACGGGCCGGTGCGCGCGCGGCTTCCTCGGCCTTCTGGCGCTGTACCTCGGCCTCATGCTGACGCACGCGGTAATCGGCGGGTACATCCTTGCTCTGGTCGATCCGCTGCTGCACTTCGCTGTTCTTGGCGCGGCTTTCCTTGACCTTGCGGGCGGAATCGGCCTCCTTCTGCTTCTGCTCGGCCAGACGACGGGCGGAATCCTCCTCGTCCTTGGCGCGCTGCTCGGCCAGCGAACGATCACGGTCATCTACTGCGGCCTGGCGCTGGAAGACCTTGGCCTCGTATTCCACGGCCTTGATGCCCTTGTCGGTCAGACGCTTGCGGTCACGCGCGGCTTCCAGGCAGTCCGAGACCAGGAACTTGGGATAGCAGGCACGCTGGTCGAGGATGTAGCGCAGCTCGGCCGCCTGGCGATCCTCAGCCGCTTCCTCCAGCGCTTTCTGGGCCAGCTCGTCCGACTTGATGGACCCCGCAGGGTAACGCTGCGCGATGGGCGGACGCGCTTCCAGTTCGTCGAAGCGTTCACGGCTCATCGTCGCTACCGGTGCCGCCGCCGGGGATACCGGGCTCGCCTGGGTCTGCGCCGGTTGCACGCCCGCAGCGGCCTGGGTCGATGCCTGCCCTTGCGCCATGGTGGCACCAGCGACCAGGGTCAGCATCAGGCCGCACAGGGAAGAGGTAACGCCTTTGGCATCGGCAAAAAGACCTTGCATGGATTTCTTGTTCATCAGATGGTTGTTCAGGAGAGGCTGTCGGCAATCGTGCGGCGATCCGCATCCAGGTATTCCTTCGACTGCATCTCAATGATACGTGAAACGGTGCGGTGGAATTCGTTGGAGAGCGTACCGACGGTGTAAAGCTCGTCCGGCTCCACGGCGGCCGACATGATCAGCTTGACCTTGTGATCATAGAAGACGTCGATCAGCCAGGTGAAGCGGCGCGCCTCCGAGGACATCGCCGCCGACATGCACGGAATGCCTGACAGGATCACGGTCTGGAAGCGGCTGGCCAGTTCCAGGTAATCGTTCTGCGAGCGCGGGCCACCGCACAGCGTGGCGAAGTCGAACCAGATCACACTGCCCGCACGGCGCAGGGCGCGGATCTCCCGGGCTTCGATATGTACGCGCGGATCTTCGTCGGCGGCTTCGGCGACGGCGGCAAAGGCGCTGCGCAATTCTTCATCGGTCTTGGCATTCAACGGGGTGTGATACACCTTCACCTGCTCCAGTACCCGCTTGCGGTAGTCGATGCCGGCGTCGATATTCATGACGTCCAGCTTGTCCTTGAGCAATGCAATGGTGGGCAGCATGCGGTCGCGATGCAGGCCATCCGGGTAGAGCGTGCTCGGCTCGTAGTTGGAGGTCATCACGAACGACACGCCATGGTCGAACAGGCCCTTCAACAGGTTGTAGAGGATCATCGCATCGGCGATGTCGGAGACGTGGAATTCGTCGAAACAGATCAGGCGATACTTCTTGGCGATGCGCTTGGCGACTTCATCGAGGGGATCGGAAATCCCCTTCAATTCATCAAGCTGGCGATGCACGTCGCGCATGAATTCATGGAAGTGCAGGCGCGTCTTGCGCACCACCGGCACCACGGAATAAAAGCTGTCCATCAGGAAGGACTTGCCGCGCCCTACCCCACCCCACATGTAGACACCGCGCGGCACCGCAGGCCGGCTGATCAGGCGCTTGAAGGCGGAGGCGCGCTGGGCCTTGTAAGCGACCCATTCCTCATAGGCGCGCTGCAGGCGCTCGATGGCGCGCAGTTGCGCCTCATCGGATTGATAACCGCGCTGGGACAGCGACTGTTCGTAGAATTGACGGACATCCATGGTGTGGTCTTGTAAAACGACAATGGGCGAGCCAGGCTCGCCCATTCGGTTGACATCTCAATGCGCACTATGCGGGCAACTCAAACCTGGCCATGCTGGCAGGCATGAGCGACCCGTATTGTCGCACTGATCGCGCATCAGAAGTTCAGTGCGCGCTTGTCGACGGCCAGAGCCGCTTCCTTGGTCGCTTCGGACAGCGAGGGGTGAGCGTGGCAGATACGGGCGATGTCTTCCGACGAAGCACGGAATTCCATCGCCACCACGGCTTCGGAGATCAGCTCGGAAGCCATCGGGCCGACGATGTGCACACCCAGGATTTCATCGGTCTTGGCATCGGCCAGGAACTTCACCATACCCGAAGTATCACCCAGCGCACGGGCGCGACCATTGGCCAGGAACGGGAAGGTACCGGCCTTGTACTGCACGCCTTCGGCCTTCAATTGCTGCTCGGTCTTGCCGACCCAGGCGATTTCCGGCGAGGTGTAGATGACCCAGGGAATGGTGTTGAAGTTGACGTGACCATGCTGGCCAGCGATACGCTCGGCCACGGCAACGCCTTCTTCTTCCGCCTTGTGGGCCAGCATCGGGCCGCGCACCACGTCACCCACCGCCCACACGTTGGGCAGGTTGGTCTTGCAGTCGCCGTCCACGGCGATGAAGCCGCGCTCGTCCAGCTTCAGGCCCACGCCTTCGGCGTTCAGGCCAATGGTGTTGGGGGTACGGCCGATCGAGATGATCAGCTTGTCGAATTCGCCGGTATGGGCTTCGCCCTTGGCATCGGTGTATTCGACGGAAACGCTGTTCTTGCCGGCCTTGATGGTGCCGATCTTCACACCCAGGTTCACGGCCAGGCCTTGCTTGGTCAGCAGCTTCTGGGCTTCCTTGGCGATCTGTTCATCCACCGCACCCAGGAAGGTCGGCAGTGCTTCCAGCACGGTCACTTCCGCGCCCAGGCGACGCCAGACCGAACCCATTTCCAGGCCGATCACGCCGGCACCGATCACGCCCAGCTTCTTCGGCACTTCGGTGATGGACAGTGCACCGGTGTTGGAGAGGATCAGCTTTTCGTCGAACTCGGCGCCCGGCAGTGCACGGGCGTTCGAACCGGTGGCCACGATCACGTGCTTGGCAGTGATGGTTTCTTCGGCAGCACCGGCGACCTTGATCTCGTAGCCATTGGCATCGCCCTTGACGAAGGAGCCACGGCCGTGGAAGAAGGTGACCTTGTTCTTCTTGAACAGGTACAGGATGCCGTCGTTGTTCTGCTTGACCACGGTGTTCTTGCGACCCAGCATCTTTTCCAGGTTCAGGCCCAGGCCCTTGACTTCGATGCCGTGCTCGGCGAAGCCGTGGCTGGCGTGCTCATAGTGTTCGGAGGATTGCAGCAGCGCCTTGGAGGGGATGCAGCCGACGTTGGTGCAGGTGCCGCCCGGTGCGGGGCCGCCCTTTTCATTCTTCCATTCGTCGATGCAGGCGGTGTTGAAGCCCAGTTGCGCTGCGCGGATGGCGGCGATGTAACCGCCGGGGCCGCCACCGATGACGACTACGTCAAAATTCTTGCTCATGTGTGTATTCCTGATTCGTTGTGCGCATCCGCTCTGATCTCTTGGTCCGAAGCGGATGCAAAAAGGCGCTGAATGCCTGGGGGCCGTTCAGCGCCTCGCTCACGCCGTGATGGCCGGTTGCTTACAGATCCAGCAGCAGGCGTGCCGGATCTTCCAGTGCTTCCTTGATCGCGACCAGCGACAGGACGGCTTCGCGGCCGTCGATGATGCGGTGGTCATAGGACAGCGCGAAGTAGTTGATCGGACGGACCACGACCTGGCCGTTTTCAACCACAGCACGTTCCTTGGTGGCGTGGATGCCCAGGATCGCCGATTGCGGCGGGTTGATGATCGGGGTCGACAGCATGGAACCGAAGGTACCGCCGTTGGAGACGGTGAAGGTACCGCCCGACAGTTCTTCGATGGACAGCTTGCCGTCCTTGGCCTTCTGGCCGAATTCACCGATCTTCTTCTCGATGTCGGCAATCGACATCTGGTCCGCATCACGCAGGATGGGCACCACCAGGCCGCGCGGCGAACCGACGGCCACACCGATGTCGAAGTAGCCGTGGTAGACGATGTCATTGCCATCGACCGAGGCGTTGACGATCGGGTACTTCTTCAGGGCATGCACGACTGCCTTGACGAAGAAGGACATGAAGCCCAGCTTGACGCCGTGTTCCTTCTCGAACTTGTCCTTGTACTTGTTGCGCAGGTCGATGACCGGCTGCATGTTGACTTCGTTGAAGGTGGTCAGGATGGCGTTGGTCGATTGCGACTGGACCAGACGCTCGGCCACGCGGGCACGCAGGCGGCTCATCGGCACGCGCTGTTCCGGACGGCTTTCCAGACCGGCCTTGACCGGTGCGGCCACTTGCGCCAGGGCCGGCTTGGCGGCAGCAGCAGGTGCAGCGGCAGGCGCCGACAGGGCGCCCAGCACGTCGCCCTTGGTCACGCGGCCATCCTTGCCGGTGCCGGTGACTTGCGAGGTCGACAGGTTGTTGTCGGCCAGCAGCTTGGCAGCGGCGGGCATGGCGACATCGCCCTTGGAAGCCAGCTCGGGAGCGGCAACCGGAGTCGGTTCGTTGGTGGCTTGGGGAGCGGGAGCGGCCTTGACTTCGGTCGGGGCCACTTGGGCGGATGCGTCGGTGTCCAGGATGGCGATCACTTCACCGGCCACGACGGTGGCGCCGTCGGCCTTGATGATCTGGGTGATCACGCCGGCGTCCGGCGAGGGCAGTTCCAGCACGACCTTGTCGGTCTCGATGTCGATCAGGTTTTCGTCACGGGCGACGGGTTCGCCAACCTTCTTGTGCCATTGCAGCAGGGTCGCTTCGGCGACGGATTCCGACAACTGCGGGACTTTTACTTCGATTTGAGCCATTTTCAGGATTCTCCGATTTTCGGGTGATTTCGTTCTTATGGAAACAGGGACGCACTGCCCTCGCAGCGCGTCCCGTTTGCATCGATGATTACTTGGTCAGCACAAAGCCCTTGAGCTTGGCGAAGGCGGTTTCGATCAGTGCCTTTTGCTGTGCGTAGTGCTTGTCGTAGTAACCGACGGCCGGCGAGGCGCTGGCCGGGCGGCCTGCATAGGCCAGCTTCTGACCTTCGGAGAGATTCTCGAAGATGTTGTGCTGGATCTGCAGCCAGGCGCCCTGGTTCTGCGGCTCATCCTGTGCCCACACCAGTTCGTTGAAGTTGGGGAACTGCTTCAACGCGGCCGCGAAGGCCTTGTGCGGGAACGGATACAGCTGCTCGACGCGGATGATGGCGGTATCGGTCTGGCCGCGTTCCTTGCGGGCGTTGACCAGGTCGTAGTACACCTTGCCCGAGCAGGCGACGATGCGCTTGACCTTCTTGGCGTCGATGGTTTCGTCGACTTCCGGGATCACGGTCTGGAACGAACCCTTGGCCAGGTCGGACAGGGGCGAACCGGCATCCTTGTTACGCAGCAGCGACTTCGGGGTCATGATGATCAGCGGCTTGCGGAACAGGCGGATCATCTGGCGGCGCAGCAGGTGGAAGATCTGCGCAGCGGTGGTGGGCTGCACGACCTGCATGTTGTTGTCGGCGCACAGCTGGAGGTAACGCTCGATACGTGCCGAGGAGTGTTCCGGACCCTGGCCTTCGTAGCCGTGGGGCAGCATCTGCACCAGACCCGAGGCACGGCCCCACTTCACTTCGCCGGAGCTGATGAACTGGTCCATCACGACCTGGGCACCGTTGGCGAAGTCGCCGAACTGGGCTTCCCAGATGGTCAGGGTGTTCGGTTCAGCAGTCGAGTAGCCGTATTCGAAGGCCAGCACGGCTTCTTCGGACAGCACCGAGTCGATCACGGTGAAGGTGGACTGGTTCTCGGCCACGTTCTGCAGCGGGATGAAGGTACCGGCATCCCAACGCTCGCGGTTCTGGTCGTGCAGCACCGCGTGACGGTGGGTGAAGGTGCCACGGCCGGCATCCTGACCGGTCAGGCGCACGGCATAGCCGGAGGAGACCAGGCTGGCGTAGGCCAGGTGTTCGCCCATGCCCCAGTCCAGGTTCATTTCACCACGACCCATGGCGGCGCGGTCGTTCAAGACCTTCTCGACCAGCGAGTGCACCTTGAAGCCTTCCGGCACGGTGGTGATCTTGGTGGCCAGGCGCTTCAGTTCCGCCATCGGCACGGCGGTTTCGGCGGCGTCGGTCCACTTGCGGTTCAGGAACGGCAGCCAGTCGACGGCGTACTTGCTCTTGAAGTTGGTCAGCACCGGATCGATGGCGTGCTTGCCGGCGTCCATCGCAGCGCGGTAGGCCTTGACCAGCTCTTCGCCGCCATCGGCGGGGATGGTCTGCTGGGTCACCAGCTTGTCGGCGTAGAGCTTCCGGGTGCCGGGGTGTTGGGCGATCTTCTTGTACATCAGCGGCTGGGTCAGAGCAGGGGTATCTTGCTCGTTGTGGCCCAGCTTGCGGAAGCAGATGATGTCAACCACGATGTCCTTCTTGAACTTCATGCGGTAGTCGACAGCGATCTGGGTGGCGAACACGACGGCTTCCGGATCATCGCCGTTGACGTGCAGCACCGGGGCTTCGATCATCTTGACCACGTCCGAGCAGTACAGGGTCGAACGGGAGTCGCGCGGGTCGGAAGTGGTGAAACCGATCTGGTTGTTGATGACGATGTGAACGGTGCCGCCCGTGCCGTAGCCACGGGTCTGTGCCAGGTTCAGGGTTTCCATCACCACGCCTTGACCAGCGAAGGCGGCGTCGCCGTGCACCAGGATCGGCAGCACTTGCGAACCATCCTTGTCGCCGCGGCGATCCATACGGGCCTTGACCGAACCTTCGACCACCGGGTTGACGATTTCCAGGTGGGACGGGTTGAAGGCCAGCGACAGGTGGACCGGGCCGCCAGGGGTCGACACGTCCGAGGAGAAACCTTGGTGGTACTTGACGTCACCGGCCGGCAGGTCGTCAGCGTGGCGACCTTCGAATTCGGAGAACAATTCCTGCGGGGTCTTGCCCAGGATGTTGACCAGCACGTTCAGACGGCCGCGGTGGGCCATGCCGATCACGATTTCCTGCACGCCCTTTTCACCGGCGCGCTGGATGGTTTCATCCAGGGAGGCGATGAAGGACTCGCCGCCTTCCAGCGAGAAGCGCTTCTGGCCGACGTACTTGGTATGGAGGTAGCGCTCCAGGCCTTCTGCAGCGGTCAGGCGCTCCAGGATGTGCTTCTTCTTGTCGGAGGAGAAGCTGGGCACGGCACGGGTCGGTTCCAGGCGCTCTTCCAGCCAGCGCACTTCCGACATGTCGGAAATGTAGGTGAACTCGGCACCGATGGAGCGCGTGTAGGTGTCGCGCAGCATCTGCAGCAGGTCGCGCAGGGAGGCGGTTTCCGGGCCGAAGTAGGTGTTGTTGATGTTGAACACGATGTCCATGTCGGCATCGGTGAAGCCGTAGAAGGAGGGATCGAGTTCGGGGATGTTGGGGCGTTCCTGGCGTTGCAGCGGGTCCAGGTTGGCGAAACGGGAACCGAGGTCACGGTAGCCGGCGATCAACTGGGTAACAGCGACGCGCTTGCGGCCCATGTCGGAGTCGGCGGAAGCGATGACGGTGCGGATCGGGCCTTGCTTGGCACGTTCGGCGAAGGAAGCGATCACCGGAGCGTGGGCCACGTCAGGACGGGTGGAGCCGTCGGTAGCGGGAACGTGTTGCACGGCGTCGAAGTATGCACGCCAGTTGTCGGGGACGGAGCCGGGATTGTTCAGGTAGGCTTCGTACAGTTCTTCGATGTACGGAGCATTCCCACCGAACAGGTAGGAGTTGATGTTGTATTGCTCGTAGAGCTTTGTCATTTGCTCACCTTTCTTCGCGCTTCGCGAGATTAGCGGGTTTCTACACCTTCCGCGACACGGCCTGACCGGTTAGCGGATTGCATCAAGTTGTGGGGGAAGGACCTTGTCTACCTGAACTTCTGTACGTCATCCAGTCAGCGCATCGGAATTATATCTCCTAATATCAAATAAAAAAGCGAATCCTAAGGGATTCGCTTTTTTATTTGAAACCTGAAGCAAAAGGCGTTTCCGCCCACCAACGCCGGCCCGCAAAGCCTTGCTGCGCGGGCCCCGCTTCCCTCCCCCATCACTCCCGGGAGACGGGAAGCACAGCGCTGGAGCCGCCTTTGTTGTCCGGCCGACAAGGCAGACGGACAACATCCGGCGATCAGCGCTTGTCGATCGGGGGAACGTCGCGACGCGGCGAGCCGACGAACAGCTGACGCGGACGGCCGATCTTCTGTTCCGGATCCGAGATCATTTCGTTCCACTGGGCGATCCAGCCGATGGTACGGGCCATGGCGAAGATACAGGTGAACATCGAGGTCGGGATACCCAGGGCGCGCTGCACGATGCCGGAGTAGAAGTCGACGTTCGGGTACAGCTTGCGGGAGACGAAGTAGTCGTCTTCCAGGGCGATCTTTTCCAGCTCCATGGCCAGCTTGAACAGCGGGTCGTCGTGCAGGCCCAGTTCGTTCAGGACTTCGTAGCAGGTTTCGCGCATCAGCTTGGCACGCGGGTCGTAGTTCTTGTAGACGCGGTGACCGAAGCCCATCAGCTTCACGCCGGAGTTCTTGTCCTTCACCTGCTTGATGAACTCGGGGATGTTTTCCACGGAGCCGATCTGTTCCAGCATGTTCAGTGCGGCTTCGTTGGCACCGCCGTGGGCAGGACCCCACAGGCAGGCGATACCGGCGGCGATACAGGCGAACGGGTTGGCACCGGAGGAGCCGGCCAGACGCACGGTC
Source organism: Herbaspirillum sp. C7C8 (assembly GCF_022627875.1). Lineage (NCBI taxonomy): Bacteria > Pseudomonadati > Pseudomonadota > Betaproteobacteria > Burkholderiales > Oxalobacteraceae > Herbaspirillum > Herbaspirillum sp. C7C8. Next base: position 85,210 of record NZ_JABXGG010000009.1, on the reverse strand, counting down.
GAGGTCGAAGCGTTCTGCTCGTGGTCGGCGTGCAGGATCAGGATGCGGTCCAGTGCGCGCACCAGGACTTCGTTGACCTGATACTCTTCGCACGGATTGGCGAACATCATGCGCATGAAGTTGGCCGTGTAGGACAGGTCATTGCGCGGGTACACGAAGGGCTGGCCGATGCTGTACTTGTAAGCCATCGCCACCAGGGTCGGCAGCTTGGCGATCATGCGGATGGCCGAGACTTCGCGGTGGTTGGCATTGGAGATGTCCAGCGAGTCGTGGTAGAAGGCCGACAGCGCGCCCACCGAGCCGGTCAGCACCGCCATCGGGTGCGCATCGCGGCGGAAGCCACGGAAGAAGAAGTTCATCTGCTCGTGCACCATGGTGTGCTGGGTCACGGTCTTGACGAATTCTTCCTTCTGGGTGGTATTGGGCAGTTCACCGTGCAGCAGCAGGTAGCAGGATTCCAGGAAGTCGCAGTTCACTGCCAGCTGTTCGATCGGATAGCCGCGGTACAGCAGCTCGCCCTTGTCGCCATCGATGTAGGTGATGGACGAGTTGCAGGAAGCGGTGGACATGAAGCCCGGGTCATAGGTGAACTTGCCGGTAGCGCCGTAGAGCTTGCGGATATCGATCACATCAGGGCCGATGCTGCCCTTGTAGATAGGAAAATCTACGGACGGAGAGCCGTCGGAGAACGACAGGGTAGCTTTGATATCGGTATTGGACATAGCTTTTCCTTTTGCTGGGATGGTGAAACCGTTAATCAAACGCCGCGACCGCAAGCCGGGCGGCATCGTCGTTCTTCAGATGCGCCGGGTGGCGAGTGGAAACAGGCCGCGATCGGGCAAAATCGGTCTGGCTTGTGGCCAGGCGCAATATTCGTGCAACAGTCAGGCAGTACGCAGTTTCTTCAGCAACGCATGCACTTGGGGCAGGTCAACCGCCGCTTCGGGCTCCTTGCGGGCCAGCAGCAAGTCCATCAGGTCGTTGTCGGTCAGGTCCATCAGGCGCGAGAAGGCATCGACCTCGTCGTCGCTCATCTGCGCCTCGTTGGCGTCGAGATAGCGGGTGAGGATCAGATCGTTCTCCAGCAGCCCGCGCCGCGCACGCCAGCGCAGTCGCGCCCGCTTGGCCGGATCATCCTGGTGACGCTGTTCAGTCATGAACTCGCTCATTTCTAGTCTTTCCATTCACTTCAACCGGACCAAAACCGAAGGAACCGGTCGGGGAAGCCGCTTGCAGCCCGGCTCCCCCTTGCTGCCGCCCGCCATGGACGGCGGGTCTGGCAGGCATCACACCGATCCGGCTTACACCGAACGGCGCACCATCAGTTCCTTGATCTTGCCGATGGCCTTGTTGGGGTTCAGACCCTTGGGGCAGACATCGACGCAGTTCATGATGGAACGGCAACGGAACAGGCGGTACGGGTCTTCCAGGTTGTCCAGGCGCGCGCCGGTGGCTTCGTCGCGGCTGTCGGCGATGAAGCGGTAGGCTTGCAGCAGGCCAGCCGGGCCGACGAACTTGTCCGGGTTCCACCAGAACGACGGGCAGGAGGTCGAGCAGCAGGCGCACAGGATGCACTCGTAGACGCCGTCGAGTTCTTCACGCTGTTCGGGCGACTGCAGACGTTCCTTCTCGGGCGGAATGCTGTCGTTGATCAGGTAGGGCTTGATCGAATCGTACTGCTTGAAGAAGTTCGTCATATCGACGATCAGGTCGCGGATCACCGGCAGGCCAGGCAGCGGCTTCAGAACGATGGGCTCAGTCAGTTCGTTCAGGTTGGTGATGCAGGCCAGGCCGTTCTTGCCGTTGATGTTCATGGCGTCGGAACCGCACACGCCTTCACGGCAGGAGCGGCGCAGCGCCAGGGAATCGTCGACGTCGGACTTGATGCGTTGCAGGGCGTCCAGCAGCATCTTGTCGGTGGGCTTCAGTTCCACCGTCAGGTCCTGCATGTACGGCTTGTCGTCCTTGTCCGGATCGTAACGATAGATCTTGAATTTCAGGGTGCGAGTCATGTTGCGACCTCTTAGAAAGTACGTGCTTTAGGTTTGAAAGTCTCGACGGTCAGCGGCTGCATGTTGACCGGCTTGTAGTCGAGACGATTCCCCTCGGAGAACCACAGCGTGTGCTTGAGCCAGTTCACGTCGTCGCGCTGCTCGTAATCGCTGTGCGCGTGGGCGCCGCGCGATTCCTTGCGAGCCGCTGCCGAGGTGATGGTGGCCTTGGCCGTTTCGATCAGGTTGTCCAGTTCCAGCGCTTCCACGCGGGCGGTGTTGAAGACCTTGGACTTGTCCTTGAAGGAGACGTGCTTGCGGCGCTCGTCCAGCTCCATGATCTTGGTATAGCCTTCCTGCAGCAGGGCGTCGGTACGGAACACGCCGCAGTACTTCTGCATGGTGGCACGGATGTCGTTGGCCACGTCCTGCACGCGCTCGGAACCGGTGCTGCTTTCCAGGTGCGCAATACGTTCCAGCGAGCGGTCCAGGGCGCCGGCCGGGATCGGCTTGTGGCTCTGGTCCTGCAGGCGGCTGCCGACGATGTGGTTGCCGGCTGCGCGGCCGAAGACCACCAGGTCCAGCAGCGAGTTGGTACCCAGGCGGTTGGCGCCGTGCACCGACACGCAGGCGCATTCGCCGATGGCGTACATGCCCTGCACCACTTCCTTCATCGAACCACCCTTGGGCGCGACCACCTGGCCGTGGATGTTGGTGGGGATGCCACCCATCTGGTAGTGGATGGTCGGCACGACGGGGATCGGTTCCTTGGTCGCGTCGACGTTGGCGAACTTGTGGGCGATTTCCAGGATCGAGGGCAGGCGCTTCTTGATGGTATCGGCGCCGATGTGGCGCAGGTCCAGCAGCACGTGATCCTTGTGGGGACCGACGCCGCGGCCTTCCTTGATTTCCTGGTCCATCGAACGCGAGACGAAGTCACGCGGGGCCAGGTCCTTCAGGGTCGGCGCATAGCGCTCCATGAAGCGTTCGCCGTTGCTGTTGATCAGGATGCCGCCTTCGCCGCGCACGCCTTCGGTAATCAGCACGCCCGCGCCGGCCACGCCGGTCGGGTGGAACTGCCAGAATTCCATGTCCTGCAGCGGCAGGCCGGCACGTGCGGCCATGCCCATGCCGTCGCCGGTGTTGATGAAGGCATTGGTCGATGCCGCCCAGATACGGCCTGCACCGCCGGTGGCGAACAGGGTGGTCTTGGCGTGCAGCATCATGATTTCGCCGGTTTCCATTTCCAGCGCGACCACGCCGAGGACGTCGCCCTCTTCGTTACGGATCAGGTCCAGCGCCATCCACTCCACGAAGAAGTGGGTCTTGGCGCGCACGTTGCGCTGGTACAGGGTGTGCAGCAGGGCGTGACCGGTACGGTCAGCCGCAGCACAGGCGCGCTGCACCGGCTTTTCGCCCAGGTTGGCGGTGTGGCCGCCGAACGGACGCTGGTAGATGGTGCCATCCGGGTTGCGGTCGAAGGGCATGCCGAAGTGTTCCAGCTCGTAGACGGCCTTCGGTGCTTCGCGGCACATGAATTCGATGGCGTCCTGGTCGCCCAGGTAGTCCGAACCCTTGACGGTGTCGAACATGTGCCAGTACCAGTTGTCTTCGGACATGTTGCCCAGCGAAGCGCCGATGCCGCCTTGGGCAGCCACGGTGTGCGAGCGGGTCGGGAAGACTTTGGACAGGACAGCAACGTTCAGGCCGGCTTCGGCCAGTTGCAGCGAGGCGCGCATGCCGGAGCCACCGGCGCCGACGATGACCGCGTCAAAGCGGCGGGTAGTGATGGCGGATTTGATTGCAGCCACGATTAGTTTCTCCACAGAATCTGCGCGGCGTAGCCAGCGCAACCGATCAGCCACACGATAGTGGCAACTTGCAGGACCAGGCGAACGCCAACGGGCTTGACGTAGTCCATGAGCGCGTCACGCACGCCGATCCAGGCGTGGAAGAACAGGGCCATGAACACGGCAAAGGTAGCCACCTTGAACCATTGATGCGAGAACAGCGCCGCCCAGCCTTCGTAGCTGAAGTTGGTCGCCGTGAAGAAGCACACCAGCAGGATGACGGTATAGACAGCCATCACGACGGCGGTGGCGCGTTGTGCCAGCCAGTCACGCAGGCCATAGTGGGCGCCGACGACCAGGCGCTTGGGTCCGATGTTGTTATCAGCCATTTTCAGAATGCTCCGAACAGTTTCAATGCGACCAGGACCATCAGCGTGATGCTGATCACCAGGACAGTTGCCGAGGACTTGCGTGCGCTGTCCTTGTCCAGACCGACGTGGTTGTCCATGATCAGGTGACGGATGCCGGCGCAGAAGTGGTGCAGGTAGGCCCAGGAAAGCGCCAGGATGACGAGCTTGACGAACCAGCCCGAAGTGAAGCCCTTGAGATGGGCGAAGGTACCTTCCGAGAGCAGGCTGCTGTCCAACAGGAACAGGATGAAGGGCAGCATCAGGAACAGGAACAGACCGCTGATGCGGTGCATGATCGAGACGATGGCAGCCAAAGGCATGCGATAGCCGGCAATTTGGGTTAGGTGTATGTTACGAAATTGCGGCCGTTGTGGTTTAGCGGCTTCAGACATACAAGGTTCTCCTCAGTTTAAAACAATCATGCAATTTTCGCCGATTTTCGAAATCACCATCAACTTTTATTGCGCTTCGCAGCATGCCGAAAAGGCTTGACACCGGTCCTTCTGCACTGGACAGGCGCGTTGCACCTGAGGCTGGAATGACCGACCCGGCTTTGCTCAGCTCAACTCGCTTTGGTAATGGTGATTCGTCGTCAGGTACAGTCCGCGCCGCATTTCCACCGGCTTGTCGCCATAGGTAAATGAAGCCCGCTCCACACTCAGCAACGGCGTTTGGGGCGCTACGCCCAGAAACTCTGCGGCATCCTGATCCGCCCCGACGGCACGGATGCGCTCTTCGGCACGGATCATGCGTGTACCGAACTCGGATTCGAACAGACCATACAGAGGCCCGCGATATTCCACCAGGCGCTCGGCCGTCAGCCCCTTGAAGATGGCGCCAGGCAGCCAGATGTCTTCGAGGATGATGGGAACGCCGTTGAAGGATTTTACCCGGCGAATGAAAATGACGGAGTCACCCGACTTCATGTCGAGCTGACGGGCCACTTCGGCCGAGGCGCGTACGCGCCTGACTTCGATGATCTTGTTGGCGGGACGCTGCGGCTCGTCGCTGTCGGCCATGAGCCTGAGGAAGCGGAACTGCGCCTGCGTCTCGTGATGGGTGGCCACGAAGGTCCCCTTGCCCTGGCGACGCACCACCAGGTTTTCGGCTGCCAGTTCGTCGATAGCCTTGCGCACCGTACCCTGACTGACCTTGAACCGGCTGCCCAGCTCCACCTCACTGGGGATCAGCTCGCCCGGCTTCCACTCGCCCGCTTCCAGGCGCTGCATGATGAGCGCCTTGATCTGCTGGTACAACGGACTGAAGGTGGGCGCCGGACTGGCAACACCCGCCCCCGCGGCTTGCGCGTCGACGTTGTTCGGATTGGGCAGGATCGAGCTCATAACCTCGAATTTCACCACAAAACTCCTTACGGCGTCCAGCAAAAACTAGGCAATAATATGTCTTATATAAGACATAAGATATTGATTGACAGCGGTCTTTCGCAAGCCTACACTCGCGAGCAACCTGAAGAGCCGCAAGGCAGGCAGGGAGCGATCTACCGGCCAGTAGACGATAACGAGAATCGCTCTCATCAAGACCTCTCCGATGCGACCATTTTCTGCAGGCAGAACACAAGTTTGACAGCTTTTTGATTTGTCGGCAGGACCCGGCCCGAAAGCACCTGACTCACTGCGTTTTCGACGGTATCATGGCGGCCTAACAAGAATTCGAGGAAAACCGCGCATTTTTCATGCGCACCCCTGAAGCAACCGCTACACGGCCCTGCCGCGCCACGCGCGACCTGACCGCAGCGGCCGCTTCGATGCAGTCTGAATGCTTTTTTTCATCACCTCTTTTGGAGATTCAACATGGCTAAAGCCCCCATGCGTGTTGCCGTCACCGGCGCCGCCGGTCAGATCGGTTACTCCCTGCTGTTCCGCATCGCCAATGGCGACCTGCTGGGCAAAGACCAGCCGGTCATCCTGCAACTGCTGGAAATCCCCGATGAGAAGGCACAGAAGGCCCTGAAGGGCGTCATCATGGAAATCGATGACTGCGCCTTCCCGCTGCTGGCTGGCGTGACCGCCCACAGCGATCCGATGACCGCCTTCAAGGATGCCGACATCGCCCTGCTGGTGGGTGCCCGCCCCCGTGGCCCCGGCATGGAGCGCAAGGACCTGCTGGAAGCCAACGCCCAGATCTTCACCGTGCAGGGCAAGGCGCTGGACGCCGTCGCATCGCGCAACGTCAAGGTGCTGGTGGTCGGCAACCCGGCCAACACCAACGCCTACATCGCCATGAAGTCGGCCCCCAACCTGCCGGCCAAGAACTTCACCGCCATGCTGCGCCTGGACCACAACCGCGCCCTGTCGCAAGTGGCTGCCAAGATCGGCAAGCCGGTCTCGGCCATCGAAAAGCTGTGCGTGTGGGGCAACCACTCGCCGACCATGTACGCCGACTACCGCTTCGCTACTGCTGATGGCGCATCGGTCAAGGACACCATCAACGACCAGGAATGGAACAAGAACGTGTTCCTGCCCACCGTCGGCAAGCGCGGCGCGGCCATCATCGAAGCCCGCGGCCTGTCCTCGGCCGCTTCGGCAGCCAACGCGGCCATCGACCACGTGCGTGACTGGGTACTGGGCACCAACGGCAAGTGGACCACCATGGGCATCCCCTCCGACGGTTCCTACGGCATCCCCGAAGGCACCATGTTCGGCTTCCCGGTGACCACCGAAAACGGTGAGTACAAGATCGTCCAGGGCCTGGAAATCGATGAGTTCTCGCAAGAGCGCATCAACATCACCCTGAAGGAACTGCTGGAAGAGCGCGAAGGCGTCAAGCATCTGGTCGGCTAATTGACCATGGCGCGGCCGCCCTTCGGGGCGCCGCGCCTGCCGTTTCGTATCCGTGTCACATCGCCCGTTTCGATAACCTCTACCCTGCTTTCATTCGCAGCAATGCTTCCTTCCCAGGTCTTGTTCCCAGGTGCCCAGCAACCGGTTTCGCTTCCGGTGTGCGATCACTACGCCGGCTCCGAAAAGCTGATGCGCAAGTCGATGGCCCTGCAACAGGAGCTCGGCCCCTTGTTCGACATCACCTTCGACTGCGAAGACGGTGCTGCCGCCGGCAATGAAGCCGCGCACGCCGAACTGGTCGCCTCGCTCATCGCCAGCCCCGACAACGTCTACCGCCGCATCGGCGCGCGCTTGCACGACGTGGGGCATGCGAATTTCGAGCAGGACGTGGCCATCATCTGCGGCGCCGCTGCGCGCGAGCTGGCCTATGTGATGCTGCCCAAGCCCGAAGGCATCGATGACGTGCAGCGCGCCCTGGAGAGCATCAACCGCGTGGCCCGCTCGGCGGGTCGCCCGCAGTTGCCGGTGCAGGTATTGATCGAGACCCATGGCGCCCTGGCCGATGTCGCCAGGATCGCCGCCCTGCCCCAGGTGCAGTCACTGTCCTTCGGGGTGATGGATTTCGTCTCGGCCCATTACGGAGCCATTCCCGGCAGCGCCATGCGCTCGCCCGGACAGTTCGACCATCCGCTGGTGCGCCGCGCCAAGCTGGAAATCGCCGCCGCCTGTCATGCGCATGGCAAGGTGCCGTCGCACAACGTGAGCACCGACATCAAGAATTCCGCCGCCGTGGCCGACGATGCGCGTCGCGCGGCACAGGAGTTTGGCTATACCCGGATGTGGAGCATCCATCCGGACCAGATCCGGCCCATCGTGCAGGCCATGTCCCCGACCAGCGAAGAGGCCGGGACGGCGGCACAGATCTTGCTCAAGGCGCAGGCGGTGCAGTGGGGCCCGATTCAGCATGAGGGCAACCTGCATGACCGCGCCAGTTATCGCTATTACTGGAGTATCCTGCAACGCGCGCACGCCACCGGCATCGCGCTGCCGCCGGAGACTGCCCCCTGGTTCGCCCGCGGCGACGCCCTCTCAACCACGCAGTAACATCGTTTCAACCGACGTCCATGAAAAAGCACCTGACTCTCCTCGCCCTGCTGGGCGCCCTGTTTGCCACCGCCGGCATCACTGCGGCACATGCCCAACCCGACACCAAGCCGGCGGCCAAGAAAAAGGTCGTCAAGAAGGCGCACACCAGCAAGGCGCACGGCAAGAAGGCCGCCGCTGCCGCTGCCCCGGCCGCCAAGATGCCGTTCTCTTCCGATGCCGAGGATGACGACAGCGAACCCGACCTGGGCGGTACCGTCTCGGCCGACTTCCAGTGCGAAATGGGTCAGAAGCTGACCATCTGGAAGAACGAAGCCGATGACAAGCACATCGCCATCCGCTGGAACAAGCGCATCCACCGCCTCACCCGCGTGGCCACCACCACGGGTGCCAACCGCTTCGAAAACCACAAGATGGGCCTGGTCTGGATCGGTATTCCGGCCAAGGGCCTGCTGCTGGATTCCAAGAAGGGCCAGCAGTTGGCCAACGAATGCAAGAACGCCGAGCAGATGAAGGCAGCCGCCGCAGCACCGGCCGCCCTCCTCGCCGCGGCACCCCACCAGAACTGAGCCGGCAGCCGCCGGCGCAGTGTTTCAAGCAACACAGAATCAGGCAGCACCCCGCAGTTCACCATTGCAGCGCAAACCGGATTCGACTAGCTAGCATCACTAAATTGCCAAATTAAGGAGAAGAGGCCATGTCTCGCAACACATTGAACACCCTGAAGGAATTCAAGATTTCCGGTTCCAAGAAGGGCAAGTTCTACTCCCTGCCCGCCCTGCAAAAGTCGCTGGGCGTGAATATCTCGCGCCTGCCGGTGTCGATCCGCATCGTGCTGGAATCGGTGCTGCGCAACTGCGATGGCCAGAAGGTCACCGAAGAACACGTCAAGCAACTGGCCAACTGGGGCGCCAAGGCCGCCCGCGTCGATGAGATCCCCTTCGTGGTGGCCCGCGTGGTGCTGCAGGACTTCACCGGCGTGCCGCTGCTGGCCGACCTGGCCGCCATGCGCAACGTCGCCAGCAAGCTGGGCAAGAACCCCAAGAACATCGAGCCGCTGGTGCCGGTGGATCTGGTGGTGGACCACTCGGTGCAGATCGACCACTTCCGCGAGAAGAAGGCGCTGGACCTGAACATGAAGCTGGAATTCTCGCGCAACAACGAGCGCTACCAGTTCATGAAGTGGGGCATGCAGGCCTTCGACACCTTCGGCGTGGTGCCCCCGGGCTTCGGCATCGTCCACCAGGTCAACCTGGAATACCTGGCACGCGGCGTGCACAACAAGACTGGCGTCTACTACCCTGACACCCTGGTCGGCACCGACTCCCACACCACCATGATCAACGGCATCGGCGTGGTCGGCTGGGGCGTGGGCGGCATCGAAGCCGAAGCCGGCATGCTGGGCCAGCCGGTCTACTTCCTGACCCCGGACGTGGTCGGCGTGAACCTGACCGGCGCCCTGCGCGAAGGCGTCACCGCCACCGACCTGGTGCTGACCATCACCGAACTGCTGCGCCAGACCAAGGTCGTGGGCAAGTTCGTCGAATTCTTCGGTGAAGGTACCGAATCGCTGTCGCTGACCGACCGCGCCACCATCGCCAACATGGCCCCGGAATACGGCGCCACCATGGGCTTCTTCCCGGTGGACGACGCCACCATCGCCTACTTCAAGGGCACCGGCCGCACCAAGGCCGAGATCGACGCCTTCGAAGCCTACTTCAAGGCCCAGGGCCTGTACGGCGTGCCCAAGGCCGGCCAGATCGACTACACCCAGGAAGTCTCGCTGGACCTGGGCACCGTCGCGCCGTCGCTGGCAGGTCCCAAGCGTCCGCAAGACCGCATCGAGATCGGCAACGTCAAGACCACCTTCTCCGACCTCTTCACCAAGCCGACCGCAGAAAACGGCTTCAACAAGAAGGCCGAAGACCTGACCGCCACCTACAAGAACGCCGACGGTGTGGACCTGCACAACGGTGACGTGCTCATCGCCGCCATCACCTCCTGCACCAACACCTCCAACCCGAGCGTGCTGCTGGCTGCTGGCCTGTTGGCCAAGAAGGCCGTGGAAGCCGGCCTGAAGGTCGCCCCGCACATCAAGACCTCGCTGGCCCCTGGCTCGCGCGTGGTGACCAAGTACCTGGAAGCGGCAGGCCTCTTGCCGTACCTGGAAAAGCTGGGCTTTGGCGTGACCGCCTATGGCTGCACCACCTGCATCGGCAACGCCGGCGACCTGACCCCGGCCATGAACGAAGCCATCGTCAAGAACGACGTGGTGGCCGCCGCCGTGCTGTCGGGCAACCGCAACTTCGAAGCCCGTATCCACCCGAACATCCGCGCCAACTTCCTGGCCTCGCCCCCGCTGGTGGTGGCTTACGCCATCGCCGGCAATGTCACCCGTGACCTGATGACCGAACCGGTCGGCAAGGGCAAGGGCGGCAAGAACGTCTACCTGGGCGACATCTGGCCGACCTCGCAAGAGATCGAAAAGCTGCTCAAGTTCGCCATGAACGCCAAGACCTTCAAGGAAAACTACGCCGATGTGAAGGGCGCTCCCGGCAAGCTGTGGGAAGCCATCAAGGGCGTGGCCAAGGGCGAAGTCTACAACTGGCCGACCTCGACCTACATCGCCGAGCCGCCGTTCTTCGAGAACTTCAGCGAAGAACCCAAGGCTGCTGCCACCGGCATCAGCGGTGCCCGTGCCCTGGGTGTGTTCGGCGACTCGATCACCACCGACCACATCTCCCCGGCCGGTTCCATCAAGGAATCCAGCCCGGCCGGCAAGTGGCTGCAAGCCAATGGCGTGCTGAAGGCTGACTTCAACTCCTACGGCTCGCGCCGTGGCAACCACGAGATCATGATGCGCGGCACCTTCGCCAACGTGCGCATCAAGAACCTGATGATCCCGGCCAAGGAAGACGGCTCGCGCGTGGAAGGCGGCATCACCATTCACCAGCCTTCCGGTGAAGAAATGTCGATCTACGACGCCGCCATGAAGTACGTGGCCGAAGGCACCCCGACCATGGTCTTCGGTGGCGAAGAATACGGTACCGGCTCCTCCCGTGACTGGGCTGCCAAGGGCACCCAGCTGCTGGGCGTGAAGGCCGTGATCGCGCGTTCCTTCGAGCGTATCCACCGTTCCAACCTGGTGGGCATGGGCGTGCTGCCGCTGCAGTTCCTGGGCAACGACAGCGTGCAGTCGCTGGGCATCACCGGTGAAGAAAGCTTCGACCTGAAGGGCCTGGAAGGCGAGATCAAGCCGCAACAGGAAGCCACCCTGGTGATCCACCGCAAGAACGGCCAGACCCAGGAAGTCAAGCTGCTGCTGCGTATCGACACCCCGATCGAAGTGGACTACTACAAGCATGGCGGCATCCTGCCGTTCGTGCTGCGTCAGCTGCTGGCAGCCTAAGCAGCGCACGTCCTACCTTGCAGCAAGGAAAACGCCGGATTCGTCCGGCGTTTTTTATTGTCCCTTGGCGCTGCGCAAAGGCGGCGGCTGACAGGGCTGACAAATCAACTACAATAGGCGGTTTCGTTTCCACAGATACAGATAGCCTACATGCGTCGTCCCGCCAAACGTTCCTCCTCCAAGCTTTCTGCCGACAGCCAGCATCTGGTGACCTTTGCGCAGGCCATCGCGCAGGCCTCCAGCCGGCTCGAAGAGCGCGCCTGGCTCAATCCCCTGGACGCCCTGCTCAACAAGCTGCTGCGCACCGGCCACCAGGGCTTGATCGATGCGGCCCTGGATCACCTCTTCAAGGCCGACCTGGATGCCTACGACGTGCTGATCGAAGCCGTCGAGGCCGGCAGCGAATCCACCTCGCTGGAACACGACGGCCAGCAATACGACGTGCAGCTGCTGGTGCTGCCGGTACTGGCCTGGACCCGCTTTGCCATCGCCTCCGGCCCCATCGGCAGCGAGCTGCTGGCGGCCATCGGCGCCCACCTGCACGCCCATGTGCTGGCCAAGGATGCCCGTCTGGCACTGGCGCCGACCCTGTTCTCCATCGAACAGCTGCCGCGCATGCACGCCGACGTCTTCGCCCTGACCCGCCAGATGGGCCAGACCGCCTTGAAGACCGGTCCGGTACAACTGCGCGGCGAACAGCCGCCCACCGCCGCCTTCCTGGCCGATACCCGCTATGTGATTGCGGCCGTGGTGGTGCCGGCCGGCGGCCCCCTGTTCCACTGGCAGGAAAGCGAACAACAGAGCCATTTCTCGGCCAGGAAGGCGGCAGCCTCCGAGGCCTGGACCCAGCAGGCCACACCGCTCTTCACGCGCCTGCTACCCGGCTGCAGCGTCGAGCTGCTGCTGCCGCAAGCCTATTTCTTCGGCTGCCGCGAGGCCGACAAGCGCATCCGCCCGGCCTCCATCCGCGCCGCCGACTATTTCCTGACTCAGACCCTGGACATCTCCTCTGCCGAACTGCATGCCAGCATCGGCGGCTTCTCCGAGGACATCAATGGCCAGATCGATGAATACCGCATCGGCTTTTCCATCGGCGGCGATCCGACCGTGGTCTATGGGACCGTCTGGCCGCTGTATGAGCAGGAAAGCGGTGAAGAACTGCCCATGATCATCCCCGCCGGCGCCGGCCTGCTGGAGGGCATGCCCGCCAGTCCGCTGCAGCAGATCCTCACGGTGCTGCGCGAATGCGGCATCGTGCACATCAAGCATCATGCAGAACGCTTCACCATGGAGTTTTGCGACGACTGCGGCGCACCGCTCTTCCCTGATCGGGAAGGTGAACTGGTGCACGCGGAAATGCCGGAAGATACGCCTCCTCCGGTCGAGCACTTCCACTGAGAGATGAAGCAAAGTGCTGCTGCCGGGCAGCACGCGCGGCGCCGGACATGGCCGGCCTGCACAAAGCTTCACAGGCGCCGGACAGCGCCCATAAAAAAGGCATCCACCACAGGGCGGATGCCTTTTTCTCTTCTGTATCGGGCTATCGTGCCCGCTTTTCCTGCGCGACCGAATGACGACGGACGTCAGATCCGGCCTGCGTCTCCTCCGGATCCTCTGCGACCTGCCTGAGCAGCCTCAGCGACTCAGGCTGCCAGCTTTTCGATCAGACCCATCTCGGCGCTGGACATCAGCTTGTCGATGTCCACCAGGATCAGCATGCGCTGTTCCAGGGTACCCAGACCGATCAGGTAGTCGGAATCGAAGGTGGTGCCCATCTCCGGTGCCGGCTTGATCTGTTCCTGGGTCAGCGTGATGACGTCGGAGACGCTGTCGACCACCATGCCCACGACGCGACCGCCGATGTTCAAGATGATGACCACGGTGAACTGGTCATAAGTCGGCTCGCCCAGCTGGAACTTGATGCGCATGTCCACGATGGGGACGATGATGCCGCGCAGGTTCACCACGCCCTTGATGAAATCGGGCGAGTTGGCGATGCGGGTTACGGCTTCGTAGCCGCGGATTTCCTGAACCTTCAGAATATCGATGCCGTATTCTTCCTTGCCCAGGGTGAAGGCGAGAAACTCGTTTCCGTTGCTGTCGGTCTTGTCGCCGAAGCCGGAAAGATTCTTGGTTGCAGTGTCAGACATGTTGAGGCCCTTTAAATATCAGGAAAATACAGATTCGTCATTCAGTTGGCGGCTGGATCGCAGCAAGGCTGCCACATCGACAATCAGAGCGACGCCGCCGTCGCCCAGAATGGTAGCACCGGAAATGCCAGCGACCTTTCGATAGTTGGATTCCAGGTTCTTCACAACGATTTGCTGTTGTCCGATCAGGTCATCCACGAAAAGTGCCGCCTTTTTCCCATCTGACTCCAAAATGACCACCAATCCTTGCGAGGGATCGGTGAATGAAGGTTCGATGTTGAAAATCTGATACAGCGGGATCAGCGGCAGATATTCGCCACGTACACGCAGCACCTTGCCCTGACCGGAAATTTCCTTGATATCTTGCGGCAAAGGCTGCAAAGATTCAACCACATATCCTAGCGGCAATATGTAAACTTCTTCACCGATGCGAATCGACATCCCGTCCAGGATCGCCAGCGTCAGCGGCAGCGAGATCGAAATCGTGGTGCCGAAGCCCTTGCTGGAGCGAATATCCACCGCGCCGCCCATGGCCAGGATGTTGCGTTTGACCACGTCCATGCCCACGCCGCGGCCGGACACGTCGGTGACCTGCTCGGCGGTGGAGAAGCCCGGTTCGAAGATCAGTTGCCACACTTCGGCGTCGGTCAGGCTGTCGGTCACCGGCATGCCCTGCTGCTTGGCCTTGGCCAGGATCTTGTCGCGGTTCAGGCCGCCACCGTCGTCGGTGACTTCAATGATGATGTTGCCGCCCTGGTGCTCGGCCGACAGGGACAGCACACCGGCCTCGCCCTTGCCGGCAGCGCGCCGGGCCTCGGGCTGTTCGATGCCGTGGTCGATGCTGTTACGTACCAGGTGGGTGAGCGGATCGACGATGCGCTCGATCAAGCCCTTGTCCAGCTCGGTGGCCGCGCCGTGGGTGACGAACTCGACCTGCTTGCCCAGCTTGTGCGCCAGGTCGCGCACCATGCGCGGGAAGCGCGAGAAGACGTAATCCATCGGCATCATGCGGATCGACATCACCGATTCCTGCAGATCCCGCGTATTGCGGCTCAACTGGCTCACGCTGTTGAGCAGGTGTTCATGGTGCATCGGGTCGAGCTTGCCCACGCGCTGCTCGATCATGGCCTGGGTAATCACCAGTTCGCCGACCAGGTTGATGAGCTGGTCGACCTTTTCGATGCTGACCCGGATGGAGGAGGACTCCTGGCCGGTGCCGCCCTTGGCCGCCCTTTTTTCGCCGCCATGGTCGCCCTGCAGATGGCCATCGTCATGATGGCCATTGCCGTTGCCATTACCGTTACCGGCGCCACCCGCATGGGCCTCGCCATCGGCCTTCTTGGCGCTGATGTCCAGGGGCACGAAGGGCGCGAAGAAACCGTAGCCCTGCTCGCGCTCCTTGTCCTCGATGGCGGTGTGATTGTCGAAGAAACCGTAACCCTGGGTGCGCTCACGCTCCTCCTGGGTGACGAAATTGTCGAAGAAGCCATAGCCGCGCTCTTCGTCGCTGCTCTTGGCGGTTTCGACGGCCTGCGAAATCTTCAGGTCGGCGACATTGACGATGAAGGCACAGATGGCGACCACGTCATCGATCGGTTCAGCCGTATCCAGAATGAAGATCCACTTGCCCTCGGGCGATTTGGACTTCTCCAGCTTGCCCAGCATGGAGAGCTCGTCGGCCAGGGCTTCGGCATCCTTGTCGGCGATCTCGGGCATGTCCAGGCGGTAGCGGCGCACGCCGCCCGGACCGACCACGACCGCAGCGCCCCCCTCCGCCTTGGGAGCGGCGCTGGAACTCTTGCCCTGCGACAGCGCTTCGAGCAGCATGCGCACGTCGCCGACCGCATCCTGATCGACCTCGGCGCCGTGCTTGTGGCCGTCCAGCATGGACTTGAGCACATCCTTGGCCGCCAGGAAGGCATCTACGTGCTCCGAGGTCAGCTTCATCTGGCCCTGGCGGATGCGGTCCAGCAGCGACTCCAGGACGTGCGTGACTTCGGCAATATCGGTCAGGCCGAAGGTGGACGAACCACCCTTGATCGAATGCGCGGCACGAAACACCGCATTGAGGTCTTCCGGATCGGGAGACGCCACATTGACGGCCAACAACAGCTTTTCCATTTCCGCGAGGCCTTCCTCGGCCTCGTCGAAAAAGACCTGGAAAAACTGGCTCATATCAATGCTCATGCCTGGGCTCCATGCTGGATGCTGTACGTATCTTCTTGTTATCCCGGCAAGATCAGCCGATCACCTTGCGCACCACCTCGGTCAGGCGCTGCGGATCGAAGGGCTTGACCAGCCAGCCATTGGCACCGGCGGCCTTGCCCTTGGCCTTCATCTCGTCGCTGAATTCGGTAGTCAGCATCAGGATGGGCACGCGCGCATAGCTGGTCAGCTCGCGCAGGGAGCGGATCAGGGTCAGGCCGTCCATGCGCGGCATGTTCTGGTCGGTCAGGACCAGGTCGAAGGTATGCGTCTTGGCCTTTTCCAGCGCGTCCACCCCGTCGACCGCCTCGGTCACGTTGTAACCCGCAGCTTTCAGACTGAATACCACCATCTGACGCAGTGACCCGGAATCATCTACTGCGAGAATCGTTTTGGACATCGTTACTCCCTGTTTCTTCAATAAGGCTCATGCGCGTATGTATTATGCCGCACCCTTGGCCACCCACCTATCGTCCCGCCAAGGCCGGAATGACCTAGTTCAATCTTGTACCACTCAGCCAGGCCACCGCTCAGAACAGCTCGATATCGCCACTTTCCATGCGGGTCTGGCGCACCGCCTTCCACAGTCCGGTGTCAAGCACATTCAAGCGCTCCTCCATGACCTGTACCGTGCTGGCCAGCAGTTCCTTGACCTCTTCATCGGTCTGGCCCTGCTCGGGCACGATCTCGAAACTGTTTGCACTGAGCACGCCCAGCGCTTCACGCAGGCCGATCACGCGGCGCACGATGCGCTCGAGCAGCTGGCTGGTCATGTCCTGGAACTGCAAGCCGGTCACCGCCGCGTTGACGTGGTGGCTGACCTCTGCCTGGGTGGCCTTGAGCTGCTCGATGCTCTGGCCGTCGAAATGACCGGTGCCGTTCATCAGCCCTTCCAGGATGGTCTGCTGCAACTGTACCGAGCGATGCAGTTCCATGAAGCTGTTGCCCAGCTTGCCTATGGCTTCGCCCAGCAGAATGTTGGTCTGGACCAGGTCCGACTCCACTTCCGTCAGTTGGCGGCTGCCGCCGCTGGCAGTATCGAGCAACAAGCGCTTGAGCTCCTGCAGCATGGTCTTGGTCGGCATATCCGGCTCTCTTCCCCTGTTCAAATGGAACACTTCTGCTTCATTGGCAAACCCCACGTACAACCGCGCAGGCCTGGCACCTGCGCTCAGTTCTTGGCCGGCGCACTGAGCCCCTGCTGCACGTCTTCGCCGCTGGCGTCGGTGGGCACGTTCAACGAGCCGCTGTCCTTTTCCACCAGTTCCTCAGCCTTCTTGTTCATGACGATGATGCTGATGCGACGATTGATCGGGTTGAAGGGATCTTCCTTGTCCAGCAGCACCGCCGAGGACAGACCCACCACCCGCAACACCTTCGATTCATCCATGCCGCCGATGATCAGTTCGCGTCGCGAGGCGTTGGCGCGGTCCGCCGACAGCTCCCAGTTGCTGTAGCCCTTCTCCCCCTGCGAATAGGGCGTGGCATCGGTGTGACCGGACAGGCTGATCTTGTTGGGCACATCGTTGAGCGTGCGACCGATCTCGTGCAGGATTTCCTTGGTATAGGGCTGCAACTGGGCACTGGCCAGGGCAAACATGGGACGGTTCTTCTCGTCGACGATCTGGATGCGCAAGCCTTCGGAGGTGATGTCGATCAACAGCTGATTCTTGAACTGCTTGAGGGTCGGATTGGAATCGATGGCCTTTTCGATCCGCGCTTTCAACTCTTCCAAGCGGCTACGCTCGGCGCGCTCCAGCTCCTGCTGCGCCTGCTTGAGGTTCTGCTTGCGCGAGACCACATCGTTTTCACCCTTGCGCAGCTGGCCGTCCTGGCGGGTCAGATCCTTGCCGCCCCCCGGCAGCACGGTGTTGGCGTCGCCGCTGCCGGAACCACCGGCCATGGCCACCTTCAGCGGGGTCTTGAAGTATTCGGCAATACCGTTCAGGTCCCCCTTGGCGGTCGACCCGAGCAGCCACATGAGCAGGAAGAAGGCCATCATCGCCGTCACGAAGTCGGCGTACGCAATCTTCCAGGCGCCACCGTGGTGACCCCCGCCGCCTTTCTTGATGCGTTTGACGATAATGGGACGTAGACCTTCGTCGGCCATGCCTGTGCTCCTGCTTCAATACTGATGTCTGTGTGAATCGCCCTGCAAGCTGATCTCCCCGGACCAGCCTGGCAGCCTTACTTGCCCTTGGCCTGCTTGACGTGCTCTTCCAGTTCGAGGAAGGTCGGACGCTCGGTCGAGAACAGGACCTTGCGGCCGAATTCGATCGACAGGGCCGGCGCATAGCCATTGAGGCTGGCCAGCAGGGTCACCTTCACGCACTGGTAGATCTTGGTCGATTCGTGCAGCTTCTGTTCCAGCAAGCTCGAGAGCGGGCCCACGAAACCGTAGGCCAGCAGAATACCGAGGAAGGTACCGACCAGCGCGTGCGCGATCAGCATGCCCAGCTCGGAGGGCGGGATCCCCACCGATTCCATGGTGTGCACCACGCCCATGACCGCTGCCACGATACCGAAGGCCGGCATGCCGTCGCCCAGCTTGGCGATGCAGTGCACCGGAATTTCGCCCTCATGGTGGTGGGTCTCGATTTCGTTGTCCATCAGGTTTTCGATCTGGAACGCATCCATGTTGCCCGAGACCATCAGACGCAGGTAATCGGTCATGAATTCGATCAGGTGATGGTCCGCCAGCACGCCCGGGTACTTGCTGAAGATGGGGCTGCTCTCGGGCTCTTCGATATCGCCTTCGATCGACATCAGACCTTCCTTGCGGGATTTGGTCAGGATTTCGAACAGCAGCGCCATCAGTTCCATGTACAGCGCCTTGGTATAGGCACTGCCCTTGAAGACGGTGGGCAAGGCCTTCAGGGTCGCCTTGATCGCCTTGCCGTTGTTACCGACCAGGAAAGCGCCCCCTGCAGCACCGCCGATCATGAGCAGCTCGATTGGCTGGAACAGTGCCCCCAGGTGGCCCCCTGCCATGGCAAAGCCGCCGAAGACGGACGCCATGACCACGATATATCCAATGATGACTAACAAGTGCCTACTCCCGTCCCTGTGGCGTTGAGTGTATTTTCACGTTCATCAGATTACAGGTATTCCAATCAAGCAAATGAGGGAATACATATCCGAAAAACGCCCTTCCTTTTTGATTTACGGCTGAATTGGCACAAACTTGATACGTCGCGTCTCGCAGCCGCTGCCAAGGGCCTGCGCGGCTCCCAGCCCTCACATGCGCCACCCGTGCAGCACCCTGCCGCCGTCCTCGGGGGCGACCACGACATCAGGTGTAGCACCGGGAATATGAAACTCATAGCTCAGAAGCAGCGTCCCCGGCCGCATCTCGGCGCGCGCCTTGTGCCACAGCGCCTCCATCGCCGCCGGTGACAGGTAGGCGAACACCACGTCGTAATCGCCGAAATCGAGCCGCAGGTAGTCGCCGCGCACGAAACGGCAGCGATCACCTGCCAGCATCGCGCGCACCCGGCTGACCAGCCAAGGCAGGGGCGCGATCTCGATACCGGTGAATTCGCTCTCGGGGCGGCGGCGCGACAGATCCAGCACGGCGCCACCCAGGCCGCTGCCGATATCCATGAAGCGGATCGGCTGCCCCTCCGGCAGCAGGCCGGCCACCGCATCCCAGGCGCGCTGACCGGAAGGATAGAACGGCACCTGGCTGCGGAAGGTCGACCAGAACAGCACCAGCATGAACAGGAATACCGCCAGGAATACCCACGGCGGCACGTGCAGCTGCGCCACACCCAATGCGGCCACCGGGAACACCAGCAGGATCAGCCACCACCATATGGCCATGCGGCACAGACGCGCCAGCAGCGCGGCCATCACGCCATGCAGCAGGGCAGTCTGGAGGGGGGAAAGAGGTGCAAGACCGGCGCGCTGAAAAAGCACATCCAGCACATTGGCGCCGACCAGCGCCAGCGCCAACAGCAGCAGGGCCCGCAGCGCCGGCGCCTGCCACCAGGGCCTGCGACCGGCAGCGGGGTGATTCTCAGGTTCGGACATCGAGGCAATCGGCCTTATTCTTTTTTGGTTGAACACCCTGGCCCATTACCGCCTCGCTGCAGACCTGCAGCAAGGCATTGGTACATCCCTGCTCCGGCTCAGGCCACAGCGGCCAGGACCGACGTGGCGACCAGGGGCGCGGCAGCAGCCACCGGCAGGGCAGCCTCGGCCAGACCCATGGTGACAGCATCCTTGGCCTTCTTGGTCTTGCCGGCCCGCGACGGCATGTGGCACAGACCGCACAGGTAATCCTGGTGCAGGTCAAGGCGATGCACGACGAAATGGCCATTGCACTTGCAGCAGGGCGTGGTCATGAGCATCTTGCTTTCGAAGAAGCGCACCAGCGTCCAGGCGCGGGTCAGCGAGAGCACGGGTTCGCCGGCATCGTTGTAGCCAACCTGCTCCAGGTAGAGCTTGTAGGCCTTCATGACGGCTTCGATGCCATTGATGCGGGCGTGCTCCACCAGGTAGCGATGGATATTGATGAACAGCGACGAATGGATATTGGGCTGCCAGGTGATGAACCAGTCCGTGGAGAACGGCAGCATGCCCTTGGGCGGCGAGACGCCCTTCAATTCCTTGTACAGCTTCAGCAGACGCTCGCGCGAGAGTGAAGTTTCGGATTCCAGCAACTGGAGGCGCGCCCCCAGATTGATCAGTTCGATGGCCAGCTGAATTTCCTGCGCCTCTGTGACAACGCTCTTCTTAGCCATGGTGCTACCCCCCGGTGATTTCGTAATAAGTCTGCCTGACCCCGACTCGCGTGCCGCCGGCAAGCGAACTCTCAGGCATGAATGCAAGACACAAACTTGATAAAGCGTTGAACGTCTTCCCCTCCGGCGCGTTGACTTCCCCTGGACACGCCGGCCCTGCCTTGTCTTGTTGTTTTACGAAATTTGTTCGCTGGGCTGACAGGCCATCAGAATGGCCGCATGCGACTGCGCCAGGCTTTTGTCCTTGTTGTAGTTGGTCAGCATGCCGAGGATGGCACCATCGTCGAAACGGAAACGCGTCAACATCATGTTGGTCGCCGCCAGTTTCATGATCTGCACATTGGACAGACCTTCGATCAGATCGGCAATCTCGGCGCTGATGCCCAGACGGAAGATTGCGGTCGGCTTGTCCGAACGGATCATTTGCTGCGCCAGCATGAGATAGCTCAGGTTGGCATCACGGATCTCCGCCATCATGTCGTTGGTATTCATTTGCACCCCACCTCGGTATGAGAACTTCCTACGGCTCGCGCTCAGGCTGCGTCGAGCTGCTTACAATCGCTTACATTTACTTGACTGCAAGCCAATTCTGAGGGGGGCAGGACAGGCGGGAAATTAGACTTGGTCGGTATTTTTAGACGGAGAACACCCGGCGCAACTTGTAGGAGTTCGTCTTACACGAGGACGGGATATGCGTGAAGTTTTCTGCGTTGAATACGAGAGAGTCAGGATGCTTGCGCCTTCCCGCTCCTATCAGGGATTTCCTGATCAAAAGGTTTCTTGCCTGAAATGACAACAGAAACTTGTCTTATAAGAAACTAAATAAGTTGTAAATATTCGAGGATTTCTCCCTGATTGTTGCTGGAGGGCGACTAGCTCATCCACATTTCTTCTCATATTGAGGGATTCAACTGTAGTTTGCTTCAGCTTCCCGACTAAGAAAACTTGCAGTTATTTACCTGCCTTGATGATTTTTGCGCAACATCTTCACAGGAAAAACCAAGGTATCGAGAATGGCTACCATTCTATGATGGTGGGCCAGGCCTCAAAACGATAAACAGATACGCCATTTACCTTTATTCAATTTCTGGCAGGCAAACTGAACCTTGGCGCAGGGGCGACCGGGCCGCTCGCCTGCGGCCGGTGCGGGGATGGCAGGCGAGCAGGCAGCTTACAACCGGGCCAGGGCCTGTCCGATATCGGCGATCAGGTCATCCGGTGCTTCCAGCCCGATGTTGAAGCGCACCAGCACGCCGTCGCGCTGCCACTGGTGGCGCATGCCGCGCATCCGGTACGGCACGCACAGGCTGTGGGCACCGCCCCAGCTGTAGCCGATCTTGAAGAGCTGCAGGCTGTCGACGAAGCGGTCGGTTTGCTCTTCGCTGTAACGGGGATCGAAGATCACCGAGAACAGCCCCCCTGCCCCGGTGAAATCGCGCTTCCAGTGGGCGTGTCCGGGGCAATCCTCGAAGGCGGGATGGAGTACGGCGACGATTTCCGGACGTTGCTTGAGCCAGGCCGCCACCTTGCGCGCAGCGGCATCGTGCGCCTCGAAGCGCAGGCGCATCGAGGACAGGCTGCGCAGCACCATATAGACATCGTCCATGCCCACGCCGAAGCCCAGGCGCATGTGGGCCAGTTCCAGTTTTTCGTTGAGGGCCTGGTCGCGCACGATGACCGCGCCCATCAGCACGTCCGAACCGCCGGACTGGTACTTGGTGACAGCCTGCATGACGATGTCCACGCCATGCTCGAAGGCCTTGAAGGCGATGCCGGCCGACCAGGTATTGTCGATGGCCACCAGCACGCCCTTCTCATGGGCGGCACGGCACAGGGCCGGGATGTCGGGCACCTCCATGGAGACCGAACCGGGTGCCTCGGTCCACACCAGGCGCGTATTGGGCTGGATCAGCGCGGACAGGCCGGCGCCGATCATCGGGTCATAGAAGCGCGCCGTGATCTGGAAATCGCGTTCCAGCCACTGGCCCAGATCCTTGCTGGGTCCGTAGACGTTATCGGGCAGCAGCACGTCGTCGCCGCTCTTGAGGAAGGCGAAATTGACCATGGCGATGGCCGCCAGGCCGCTGGGGGTGACACGGCAATAAGTGCCGCCCTCGATCTCGGCCAGCCGGGCTTCGAGCACGAAGCTGGTCGGCGTGCCATGCAGGCCGTAGGTGTAGCCGAGCTTTTCACGCCAGTCGCGTGAACGCATGGCCGCCACGTTGGGGAACAGCACGGTGGAAGCGTGATGGATACCGACCGGGAAGGCCTCGAAACCGTCGGGAGCACGGTAGCGACTATGGACCAGTGCGGTCTGCGGATCGAGCGGAAGGGAGGATGCGGGGAACGTTGCGTTGGAATCGGACACGGATCTGCCTCAGGAAACGATGGCGCCCCGGGAGCGGGGCGCAAAAGTCTCACTATACGCGCAGCTTGTTCACATCGAAAGCAAGAGCATGGGCCGCAGGCCCGCTGGCGACGGCGATGCTTGCGCAAGAGGCTGAACCAAGCTTCATATCACCTTTTCAGCGCCCCTGTCCGAGGCTGTCCGTGGGCGGGGCAATCAGGGCAACTGCAGCGCAAAGGGCTTGTTGATGCTGCCATCGGCATTGGACCAGGTACCGGTGATGGACTGGCCCTGGCGGTGCCCTTCCCATTGGCCGGAGACGTCCTTGCCGTTGACGGATTCTTCCATCAGCAGATCGTCACCGTCGACCTCACCGGCCACCAGAATCTCGGGCGAACCGCCGAAGAAGAAATAACGCCCTTCCAGGCCATCCTCGTTCTTCTTGGGTTGCAGCGAAAGCTGGATCTGGCGCCCGTCGATCTGGCCGCGCAGCACCACGGCGTGCGTCATCAGGGTCTGCCGCAGCGAGCCTTCCGGGGCATTGGCGACCGGCCCGGAGGAAGCCGCCCGAGCCGGCAGGAGCGCGCTGGCGCTGCACAGCACCAGTGCCGCCAGCAGGGGGCGGCGCATCGGCAGTACGTGCATCACTCGGCGGCACCCCAGAGGTCGTGGGCATCGGCGGCGGTGATGCGCACGTCGACGAACTGGCCGACTTCCAGCTTGCGGTGCGGTTCGAAGGGTGGTTTTACGTAGACCACGCCATCGATCTCGGGCGCATCCGAATAGGTGCGGCCGGTACCGCCGTTGCGGTCCACTTCATCGATAAGCACGCGCAGGGTCTTGCCGACCTTGGCTTGCAGACGCTTTTTGGAGATGTCTTCCTGCAGCTGCATGACGCGGCCACGGCGCTCTTCGCGCACTTCTTCGGGCACCGGATTGGCGATCTCGTTGGCGGTGGCGCCTTCCACCGGGGAATAGGCGAAGCAGCCCAGGCGGTCGATCTCGGCTTCCTTGAGGAAGTCCAGCAGGTACTCGAATTCAGCCTCGGTTTCGCCGGGGAAGCCGGCGATGAAGGTGGAGCGGATCGTAATATCCGGGCACAGCGCGCGCCAGGCCTGGATACGCTCGATGTTCTTCTCGCCATTGGCGGGACGCTTCATGCGCTTGAGCACGTCCGGGTGGGCGTGTTGCAGCGGCACGTCCAGGTAGGGCAGGATCTTGCCTTCGGCCATCAGCGGGATGATCTGGTCCACGTGCGGGTACGGGTAGACGTAGTGCAGACGCACCCAGGCGCCATATTGTTGTGCCAGCTCGCCGAGGGCACCGACCAGTTGGGTCATGTGGGTCTTGATGGGCTTGCCGTTCCAGAAACCGGTACGGAACTTCACATCCACGCCATAGGCGCTGGTGTCCTGCGAGATCACCAGCAATTCCTTCACGCCGGCCTTGAAGAGGTTCTCGGCTTCGAGCATGACATCGGCGATGGGGCGCGAGACCAGATCTCCGCGCATGGAGGGGATGATGCAGAAGCTGCAGCGATGGTTGCAGCCTTCCGAAATCTTCAGGTAGGCGAAATGCTTGGGGGTCAGCTTGACGCCCTGCGGCGGCACCAGGTCGATGAAGGGCGCATGCGGCTTGGGCAGGTGCTTGTGCACGGCCTGCATGACTTCGCCCACGGCGTGGGGGCCGGTCACTTCGAGGACCTTGGGGTGGATCTTCTGGATGATGTCGTCGCCGTCGGCATCCTTCTTGGCGCCGAGACAGCCGGTGACGATGACCTTGCCGTTTTCGTTCAGGGCTTCGCCGATGGCGTCCAGCGATTCCTGCACGGCAGCGTCGATGAAACCGCAGGTATTGACGATCACCAGATCGGCGCCGTCATAGGACTTGGCGGTATCGTAGCCTTCGGCGCGCAGCTGGGTCAGGATCTGTTCGGAATCGACCAGTGCCTTGGGGCAGCCGAGGGAGACGAAACCGACCTTGGGCAGGGCCGGGGTGGCGGGGGAAGACGGGTTGGACATGGCAGATGGCTCAGTGAGGCGGGCCGGAAACGGCCGACAATACGGGAAAAAGCAAAAAATGCTTTAAAAATCAGGGCGCTATTGTACAACGTCCACTGCCGGGCGCTTGCTTTTGACGGTTTCGGGTGTACTTCGGGTGGGATCGCAACCGTCTCGGTCGCCTGACTGGTACTTGGCGAGAACGTGAGCTAACAGCAATTCGACATGCCAAGCTGGATTGATGGCTTCTTCGATCTGGAAGGATTTGATGGTGATTCAACCACCGTCTGCAAATGATGGGATGATATTCCCTCTGCTGACATCAAGGTAGCGTAGCGCTGACGCCAGATCGGGAACCCTCCCCCAAAACGCGGTCAAATTTCAAACCTTGTGAGCAACGTCACAATCAATATGGGTGTTGCACATGATGGAAGAGATGGTGGCGCACCGCCAGTCTTCACGAGCTATATGCAGCTTTTTGACTTTCTTCAACTTGGTGTAGATCGGTTGCGGCATGTCCAGCGCCGGAATACCTGGCGAAACGACGATCGAAAGCCGCCGCATCCATAGGGTGTTGCTCGCTTCACGCGAAAGATTATCCAGCTTATACAACAGGACTTGCCCCAATTGAAGCCCGGCAGCAAAGCAACTCGACAAAGCCCAGCTCTCCGTAATATTTTTGCGGTCCGGCAACACGATGGCAGAGGCATTGAGCGCCCCCTCATTGAGCATCAGATCATTAATGACGATAGATTGCTTTTCCTGACCGACGACAAACTGGCTCTTCCGCAGCTCGCGCAAGAAAACGAGGCTGACCTTCATGCTGGAGATCTCCATCTCCAACAAGTAGGTTCCGGGTCGGGACTCGCGGATACTGCCATTGAGTGGAATTGCTTCCAGACACTCTTCCACCGGGTCTTTTCCGGCGAATACCTCCATTTTCTCAACAAGCTCAATAGAGAATTCATCGCCGGGAAAAGCCTGGTGGAATACACGGCCTAGGCATTCGATTGCGAACTCGATTGCATCGATGCTGCTGAGATGTGGCTTTTGCATGCTGCCGCCTTTCGCGGACCACACGTCTGGCAAGAGCACAGAACCAATGCAGGAGAAGCCCAGAGTTTCTCCATTCTCCGCCAGGGAAAAATCTGAAATGACCTGCTTGGTGTTGACGTAGCCAAACCCGAAGTACCGCGACTCACGTGCACCCAAAAATTCATCTATGGATTGATAGTAACTGAATGACATATTGGCTTTCCACAAATCAAAGGTCAATCACATTATCAATTGGTCGTATTGGGCTTGTGCCATGCCTACCGCATCCGAGATCGACATGACTGGCTTTCGTCCGATAATTCCGGCGATCCGCTTGGCACGTTCTTCGATTGAACCACCAACGATGTAATAAGGAATCGCCAGTTCGTCAAAAGCAGCCTTCAGCAAGCCATCAGACGCTGAACGAAACAGTTCATTGACTGGGCGATGCCCGTCTTTGGTCAATGGCAGCTCGTTAGGCAGATGCACGAACAAGTCAAAGGAATTTTTCACGTGCCGCTTGAAGACCTTACCCAACTCGCCCATTACCGCTTCGAAGTAAGCCAGTTCGTCAGTCCGCGCGACGCACTGACCAGGTTGCAAGCTGATCGACGCATTTGGATTGATACCATACACAACGCGGACGCTGCCATAGATCCACTCCTGCAGCGAACATCCATCCGATATAAAAACGGGAGACAAGTCATGTTCATGAACGACTCGCTCCATGTGGCGAATCACAATCATTTGGATCAGCTCCAGAGATGTGCACTGTTCGAGATCCTTTCCTGGCGCTGCTTCGGGAAGGATCTCACGCATGGTGCGCGCCTCAGTGCGCGGCAGCCCCAAGTAATGGCCAAGAACGAGCGAGGTCATGGTTTTGCCTGAAGAATAGGTTCCTGTGATGCCCAAGCGCATGGACTTGTCCCCGAATCAGAAGTTGGATGCAATCTCTACAGCCTGCTGCTCCGCACGCTGCCTGGTCTGCTCGAAGTCAGGATTGACCACGGTAGGCGCAAAGTGAATTTGCTGAATATCCTCCACGCCAACGAACTTCAGCCAGTCGGTCAGATAGGGCGTACTGAAATCGGATCCGAAGTTCACCGGAATACGATGGTGATAGACACCACTGGCATGTATGATGCAAGCCTTTTTATTCTTCAGAAGGCCGCTGTATCCCTTCTCAAGATCGAAGCCGAATGCCCAGCCCGGCTGGGTAACGACGTCAATGAACTGCTTGAGAATATAGGGCAGGCCGTTGTTCCAGAGGGGTACGTTGATCACGTAGGCATCGGCAGAAGCAAACCGGTCAAACACTTCCCTGATGCCGGCCCATGCGCGTTTTTGTTCGGTGGTCGCCTCTGCGCCGGTAAACAGGGCCATCTTCGCACTGACGGCTAGCTCCCCGAACTCCGGCAGTTTTCCGGAGAACAAATCGAAGCGATCAACTTCAATGGCCTTGCGCTTTTTCAGTTCGCACAGAAACACTTCCGCGAGCTGCAACGAACGGCTGTCTGTACTGCGAGACGACGAATTGATATGCAGAATCTTCATGCTGTAGGTCCTCCTTGAGTTAAGTTTTTTAACTCTAAAGCAAGGATTTCCCTGAAGGAATTCCCAAAAATCAGACTTCCTCTGTGCATAAATACCCATATGAATAGCTTGCAATGGGACGATGTTCGATATTTCCTGACCTTAAGCCGCGAAGGTAGCCTGTCCGCCTCAGCCAGATTGCTCGAAGTCGAACACTCAACGGTAGCGCGCCGCGTAGGCAATCTTGAAAAGACGCTCAAGGTCAAATTGTTTGACCGCTTGGCACGTGGATGGGTATTGACCAGGGAAGGCGTGGAACTGTCCAGGCAGGCAGAGTCGCTGGAAATGGAAATGCTCTCGCTGTGGCGTACGGCGTTAGCTAACACCACGCTGTCAGGCACGGTGCGTCTGTCGGCGCCGCCGATCCTGATGAGCGACTTTCTGGTTCCCAGATTGTCGTCTTTTCAGGAGAAATACCGGGAGATCGAGCTGGAGCTGATCGGCGAGAGTCGCGGCGCCGACCTGAGTCGCCGAGAAGCGGATATCGCATTACGCATGAGCGAACCAAAGAGTCCGCAACTGGTGGCACGTCTGTTGTGCAATGTGAACTACAAGCTCTATGGGGTACCGGCATGGCTGGAGAGACCGGAATCCGAGCGTTCATTCATTGGGCTCGACCTGAGGAGCGGCTGCTGGCAAAAGATCTGGCTGGAAAAATATGTAAGCCCACGCAGTTACGCGCTAAGGACCAACGACATTCGCGCCATGTACCACGCCGCATTGTCCGGGATCGGCATGGCGCTCTTGCCGCGATTCATGGTGGCAGAAGACAGTCGGCTTGTGTCCATACCGATGCCGAAGTCCCCGCCGCCCTGCCCCTTGTACCTCGTCATGCATTCCGACGTACGCAGAGCACCACGCATCCGCGCGACGGCTGACTTTCTGATCGACCTGGTGCAGTCGCACGCCCACAACTTCTGAGCGGTCCAGTCAGCCTGCGGGGAGGAGAAAGAACCGTTTATTTCTTCTGATCCGGCGGCGTACCCGGCGCACCAAAGGGGAAGGTACCAAACATGTTCTTGGTCTGACTCTGCATCTGCTCCTGCATCTGGATGAACAGGTTCTTGCTCTGTTCGATGTAGTTGCTCATCATGCCCTGCATCATCGGACCTTGTACGTTCATGAACTGCGTCCACATCTCGGGGCTGAAGGGCTTGCCTTCGTAGAAGCCCTTGGAGTTCTCGGCCAGCTTGTTCTGGATGTCGATGAAGGTCTGGATGTTCTTTTCCAGGTAGTTGCCCATCATGCCCTGCATGGCATGGCCGTAATAACGGATGATCTGCGACAGCGCGCCGCTGGAGAACATCGGCACGCCATGCGACTCTTCTTCCAGGATGATCTGCAACAGAATGCTGCGGGTCAGGTCGTCGCCGCTCTTGGCGTCGACCACGGTGAATTCTTCATTGTCCAGCACCAGTTGCTTGACGTCGGTCAGCGTGATGTAGGAACTGGTCTGGGTATCGTACAGACGGCGGTTGGGATATTTCTTGATCAAGCGATCTGCCGAATTTTTTGCAGTAGTCATCTGAAGTCCAGTCTCTCTCTCATTGCAGCCGTCTTGCCGGCCTTGGTTTGCAGCGGTGCGGGTGGCTTCGATGCGGTCCTCACCCGCGGGCGTCCGGGACATTGTGCTGTCCTCTCCTTGCTTCTTCTCTCTTCTACTGTGTGCCACCTGCTTTTTGCAGGGCAGCAACGCAATCCATTATAGGGGCGAAGAGCGGCAAAAGGGGAGCCCTGACGTGCCAGACTGACAAAATCCCAGCCCGTGACACACGTAAAAACGGCCACGCATGCGGCACTGCCGCGCACGTGGCCGTCGAAGACGGCATCAGCCCATGTACAGGCCGCCGTTGAGCGAGAAGTCCGAACCGGTGGCGTACCCGCCCTCAGACGAGGCGATCCAGGCGACGATGGAGGCGATTTCCTCCGGCTCACCCAGGCGCTTGACGGGAATGCCGGAGACGATCTTCTCCAGCACTTCCGGACGGATGGCGCGCACCATGTCGGTCCCGATATAGCCCGGCGAGACGGTGTTGACCGTCACGCCCTTGGTCGCCACTTCCTGCGCCAGCGCCATGGTGAAGCCGTGGATGCCGGCCTTGGCGGTGGAGTAGTTGGTCTGGCCGAACTGGCCCTTCTGGCCATTGACCGAGGAGATATTGATGATGCGACCAAAACCGCGCTCGCACATGCCCTCGATGACCTGCTTGGTAACGTTGAAGAGCGAATTCAGGTTGGTGTCGATGACCGCATCCCAGTCGCCCTTGCTCATCTTGCGGAACTGGCCGTCGCGGGTGATGCCGGCGTTGTTGACCAGCACGTCCACTTCGCCGATCTCGGCGCGCACCTTCTCGAAGGCGGCCTTGGTCGATTCCCAGTCCGAGACGTTGCCTTCGGATGCGTGGATGTCATAGCCCTGGCCGCGCATGGTCGCCAGCCAGGAATCCTTGCGGGTGGAATTGGGACCGCAGCCGGCCACCACGGTGTAGCCGTCCTTGCACAGACGGGTGCAGATGGCGGTTCCGATGCCGCCCATGCCGCCGGTCACATATGCGATACGCTTGCTCATTATGCTGCCTCCTATAGGGATGGTGATTTATTGGGGTAAGCCCTGCTCCCCTCTTTCGCGTCTGCTTTGCGCCGCATTGGTGGAGGCCCTTCGCGCGAAGGGCGCTCCTTTGTCTTGTCAGGCCGGGCTGCGCCGCGGATGCGCTGTCGGCCGTCTCTCTCTGTCGGCGGGCCGGTACCGGTCACCGCCCTCTTCTTTATCCATGCCGCCGGCTTCTGTGGCCCTTCCTGGCCGGCTGGCAGATTCGCATCAACCAGCCGCCTGGTCGGCCTTGACCTTGACGTAGCGTCCCGGTGCCGGTTCGATGGGCTTGTAGCGCGTCGAACCCGCAGCCTTGGGGGCAGCCACCTTGCGCCCGCCATGCTTGGCCAGGAAGGCGGCCCACTCGCCCCACCAGCTGCCCGGATGCTCGGTCGCACCCGCCATCCAGGTATCAGCATCGCTGCCGGCACGGGCCTTGTCGTTGATCCAGTAGTTGCGCTTGTTCCTGGAGGCCGGATTGATCACTCCCGCAATGTGACCCGAGGCGCCCAGCACGAAGCGGTTGTTGCTGCGCTTGCCGGTATTGATCAGCTCCAGCGAGGCATAGGCCGATTTCCACGGCACGATGTGGTCATCGCGCGAGGCATAGATGAAGGCCGGCGCGCTGATCTTGCGCAGGTCGATCTTCTCGCCGCCCACGGTGAGGCGCCCGGGTTCCTTGAGCGCATTCTCCAGATACATGTGCCGCAGGTAGTAGCAGAACATCGGCCCGGGCAGGTTGGTGCTGTCGGCATTCCAGTACAGCAGGTCGAAGGCGCTGGGCTTCTCGCCCTTCAGGTAATTCGATTCGACGTAGTTCCACAGCAGGTCGTTGGGACGCAGGCTGGAGAAGGCACTGGCAAAGTCGCGTCCGGCCATCAGGCCGCGCTGGCCGATCATCTGCTCGCGCAGGGCCAGCTGCATTTCGTCGATGTAGACATCGATGGCGCCAGTGTCGGAGAAATCGAGGAAGGTCGTCAGGAGTGTCAGGCTGGACACCGGATCTTCGCCGCGCGCGGCCAGCAGCGCCAGCGCACAGGACAGGATGGTGCCCCCCACGCAGAAACCGAGCGCATTGATCTGCGGCTGCTTGCTGATTTCCTGGACCAGATGGATGGAGCGCACCACGGCGTCATCCACGTAGTTTTCCCAGGTGGCGGTCTCGACCGTGGCATCAGCATTGCGCCAGGAAATCAGGAACACGGTATGCCCCTGCTCCACCGCATAACGCACGAGCGAATTCTGCGGTTGCAGGTCGAGAATGTAGAACTTGTTGATGCAGGGCGGCACGATCAACAACGGCACCGCATGCACGGTCTTGGTCAGCGGTGCGTACTGGATGAGCTGGAACAGTGCGTTCTCGAAGATCACCGAACCGGCACTGGCGCCCACGTCGCGACCCACTTCGAAAGCGGTCTCGTCCGTCTGGGAGATGTGGCCCTTCTGCAGGTCGGCCAGCAATTGCGCGATGCCTTGCGTGAGACTCTCGCCGCGCGTCTCCAGGATCTTCTGCTGTGCCACCGGATTGGTGGCCAGGAAGTTTGCCGGTGACATCGCATCAATCATCTGCTGCACCGCAAAACGCAGTTTGTGGCGCACCTTCTCGGTGCCCTTGACCGCATCGGCCAGGGCCAGCAGGAAGCGGGAATTCAACTGGTAGGCGGCCGCCTGGAACGCGAAGTAAGGATGTTCCTGCCAGGCCGGCGCCGACAGGCGGCGGTCGGTGATGGCCGGCGTCTTGGCCGCCAGCATCGACTGCCACAGCTCGCCGAATTCGCGGGTGTAGTCCTGCTGCAGGCGGACCAGATCGGCGGGATCGAGGGTGGCACCCAGGTCGCCGAGTTGCTTGAGCAGGACCGCGGGATCGATCTGCCCGGCACCGGGCGGCATCGCACCACCGGGGAAGCCCTGAAAGCCCGGCATCTGCGGCATGCCCGGCATCGCGGGCACGGGCGGCAAATGCGACTTGAACTGCTCGAACTGGGATTGGAATTGGGACTGCAACGAGGTCCAGAACTTCGGATCGGACATCTGTGCCAGCCACGCGGATACATCGGGAGAGGGTTGCTGCGGATTCTGCTTGTTCATGCTCGGATCTGCAATTTTCGCGTATCGTTACGGTTTGTCTCGAAGCGTCACTTCACCATGGTCATCGTCGCTATCGCATGGCTCTACGTCGTCTTCATGATGTCGATCACCGAACAGTCGGCGATTGCTGGCGTCGCCACTTTCCTGCTGTACGGGATAATTCCCCTGACCATCGTTTTATACCTGATGGGTACGCCGCAACGCAAGCGGAATCGTCAAAAGATGAAGAAATTGACAGCTGAGCGCAAGGAAGAAATCAGCGATGAGCCGCCCGACAAACGCGAGTCCGTCAACCCGGATGGGACACCGCGCGATCCCGCTGGGTGAGTCCTCACCCTTCCGATGCTCTTGCGGAAAACTTAGAAAACGACATCAACCGCCAAGCTGTGCGCGCGTCCGCAACGCCCGCAGCATGCCGGTTTGCGCACTGCATCATGCAGTGATGCCGGGCGGCAAAACTCAGCAAAACGACCAAGATCACGTCAGCCTCGCGCCACCCGTCGCAAGGTGATCCGGCGATAGCAGGGTTTCAGTACGGCAAGCATGTCGCGCAGCACCGCCGATCCACGCCAGGGTGGCGAAACATAGGCCATCCGTAACTTCAGGCCATCGCGGTCACGTAACTCACAATCAAGCATGGCGATCATGCTGCCATCGAGCCAGGCATAGACATGCACTTCATTGGCCTGGCGCTGCCGGGGGCCTTCGATCTGCCAGCCGCGGGACTGCTGGATGGCGTGACTCATCGTGTCGCCTCCAGCAGATCGAGCAGGTGCCAGGCCAGATGCAGACCCAGCAGCAGCAAACCGATGAAGAAGCAGCGACGGAAGGTGGCGGCGCGCACCCGCGCCCGCACCCGGCTGCCGATGGCCATACCCAGCAAGGCGGGCAACAGCACCATCAACGACGCCCAGCCTACGCCTGCGCTGAAGGCTCCCGCTTGCCCCAGGTTGACGGCCAGGGCCAGCGTGGAGACGGTAAAGGACAAACCCAACGCCTGGATCAGCTGGTCGCGCGGCAAGCCCAGCGCTTGCAGATACGGCACCACCGGAATCACGAATACGCCGGTGGCCGCCGTCACCAGCCCTGTCAGCAAACCGATGAGCGGCGACCACCAGCGCTCATGACGGGACGGCACCGTCGGTGTCCAGGCTGCCAGTCCGGCCAGCGCATACAGCATCAGCGCCACACCCAACACCACGATGGCATGACGGCCACCATCGGCGCGCATGAATCCGGCACCGGCCAGCGTGCCGATGACCACGCCAGCGAGCAGCGCCCACAGGCGTTTTGCCAGCATCAGCAAGGCGCCGCCCGTGGCCAGCTGCCAGCCATTGGTGACCATCGAGGGCAGGATCAGCAAAGCCGCTGCCTGCACCGGCGACATCACCAGACTGAGCAATCCGATGGCCACCGTCGGCAGACCCAGGCCGATCACGCCCTTGACGAAGCCGGCCAGCAGGAACACGGCCAGGCTCACGGCCAGCGTCGCGGCGTTCATCTCGACAAGGGAAAGCAGGCTGGGCATGGCGGGAAAAGGAGCGTGAAGAGAAGATGGCGAAGAATCGATGCTTGCCAGTCTGCCAGTCCTCGCCCACTCTGAAAATGTGGAATACACTTAGCCAGCCTTCGGCCTGGCCGAAGGCTCAACGCGACTCCCCCACCTTCCAGGCACACCGATGAGCCATCGTTTCGAACTGTCCGACCTGCGTCTTTTCCTGCACATCGTGGAAAGCGGCAGCATCACGGCCGGCGCCGAACGCGCCCACATGGCGCTGGCCTCGGCCAGTGCACGCATTCGCAACATGGAGGATGCACTGGGCACCGCCCTGCTGGAACGCGGCCGGCGCGGTGTGCAGACCACCGATGCAGGGCGCGCCCTGGCCCATCACGCACGCATGATGGCGCAACAGATGCAGCAGCTGCGCGATGAACTGGGCCAGTATGCGCAGGGCCTGAAGGGCCATATCCGGCTGCTGTGCAATACCTCGGCCATGACCGAATTCCTGCCGGAAGTGCTGGCCCGGTTCCTGGCCCGGCATCCGCACACCGATATCGAACTGGAAGAGAAACTGAGCTATGAAGTGGTGCAGGCCGTAGTCGATGGCGTGGCCGATGTCGGCATCATCGCCGACTCCGCCGACAGCGGCCCGCTGCAGACCTTTCCGTTCCGCCAGGATCATCTGGTGGCGGTGCTGGCCAGGAAACATCCGCTGGCGCGCCGCAAGTCATTGGCCTTCAGTGAATTGCTGGGCGAGGATTTCATCGGACTGTCCGGCGACAGCGCCCTGCAACAGCACCTCTCCAGCCATGCCGCCCGTGCCGGACGGCGTCTGCAATACCGGGTGCGGCTGCGCAGCTTCGACGGCATCTGCCGCATGGTGGAGCATCAGGTGGGCGTGGCGGTGATTCCGGCCACGGCAGCCCAGGACTGCGCGGCGCACAGGGATATTCGCACCATCCCGCTCACCGATGGCTGGAGCCGGCGCCAGCTGCTCATCTGCGTGCGCGGGCTGGAAGGCTTGCCCGGCCCTACGCGCGAACTGATCCTGGCCCTGCAAGGCCACGCGTGAGGCAGCAGGAAAAATGGCGGCGCCGCAGAGCCGCCATCGATCAGGCAAAGAAGGATTCGCCCCCGCTCGCAGTCTTGCTCACTTGAGCCAGATCAGCGAGCCCATGCGTCCGGTGGTCTTGTCGCGCCGGTAGGAATAGAAACGGGAATCGGCCACGGTACACAGGCCGCCTCCGCTGACTTCCTGCACATCCACGCGGGCCAGGCGCTGGCGGGCCAGTTGGTAGATGTCAGCCAGGTATTTTCCGGGGCGTCCCGGATACTCACGGAAGGCCATGTGCGCCTCGGGCAGTTCCGCCATGAAAGCCTCGCGCACCTCGGCGCCGACCTCGAAATGCTCCGGCCCGATGGCCGGCCCCAGCCAGGCCAGGATGTCCTGCGCGCCACGTGTGCGCATGGCCGCCACGGTCTGTTCCAGCACGCCGGCAGCCAGCCCGCGCCAGCCGGCGTGGGCGGCACCGACGACGCTGCCGGCGCGGTCACAGAACAGCACCGGCAGGCAGTCGGCCGTCATCATCACGCACACCGCGCCGGGCGTACTGCTGATGCAGGCGTCAGCCGTGGGCTGGTCAGGCAGCGCGGCGGCATCGAGCACCGTCACGCCATGCACCTGCGTCAGCCAGGCCGGTTCGGCGGGCAGCAGGCGGCGCAGCAACGCGCGGTTGCGTGCCACCCGCTGTGCATCGTCCTCGACGTGGGTGCCCAGATTCAGGCCGTAGCCGCCCTGCCCGTCCCCGTAGGGCGCCGGGCTGAAGCCGCCGGCGCGCAGGGTGGTCAGGGCACCGATGTTATCGGGTGCGGCCCAGTCGGGGATCAGCAGTTCCATGGGCGGGCTCGCTCAATAGTCGTCATCGTCTTCGTCATAGTCGCCCAGGACCGGATCGGCCTCCTCGCTCATCTCGGGGATGACCGCCAGGGCCGGGTCGATGTGGGCGCGCCGGAGCAAGTCGACGATGTCTTGCGGCAAGGGGGCCGCCCACTGGCGGAACTTTCCCGAAGTCGGATGCACCAGGCCCAGGCGCCCGGCCAGCAGTGCCTGACGCGGGAAGATGGGCGCCAGATGCTGCTTGCCATAGAGCGTATCGCCCACCAGCGCAAAGCCCAGCGATTGCAGGTGTACGCGGATCTGATGGGTACGACCGGTTTCCAGGCGGCAATGCACCAGACTGACCGGCTTGCGGTCGATCTCGCCGGTGGCCAGGCGACGGTAATGGGTCACCGCCGGCTTGGCGCGCATGCTCTGCGACACGGCCATCTTGATGCGGTCGCGCGGATGGCGCGCCATCGGTGCATTGATGGTGCCGGAGAGCTGCGGCAGGCCCCACACCAGCGCCAGGTACTGACGCTTCATGCTGCGTGCCTGCAACTGACGCACCAGGTCGGTCTGGGCGGCCAGGGTCTTGGCCACCACCATCAGGCCGCTGGTTTCCTTGTCCAGACGGTGCACGATGCCGGCGCGCGGCACGTTGGCCAGGGCCGGGCAATGATGCAGCAGGCCGTTCAACAGCGTGCCGCTCCAGTTGCCGGCGGCCGGATGTACCACCAGGCCGGCCGGCTTGTTCAAGATGATGATGGACTTGTCCTCATGCAGGATGTCCAGATCCATGGCTTCGGGGGCATAAGGCTGGTCGGCCGGCACCGATTGCGGCGCCACCTCCACCAGCTCGTCGCCCAGCATGGTCATCTTGCCCTTGGCGGGCGCGCCGTCAACGGTCACGTGGCCGTCTTCGATCCACTGCTGGATGCGGCTGCGTGAGAATTCGGGCATCAGGCCGGACAGGACCTTGTCCAGCCGCTGGCCGATGACCTCGTCATCCAGGCGAAAACTCAGGGGCTCCAGGCTGGAGACGCTTTCCTCACCGGCTTGCTCGCCGTCATCGAAATCGTCCTCCAGCGGGAGGTCGGTCTTTACAGGCTCATCGCCATTTGTAATCGGAAGGGGTTTCTTACGTGACATCAGCTATAATCGCCGGATCGGGTTGATTGTATTTCGGGTATCGATGCAGCCGGCTCGGGTAGGCGCACAGCGCCATGCACAACTGATAGTCCCAGACAAGCACACAAGAGTCATGCACAAAATCTTATTGAAGTTTTTCATCATCGGTTTTGCCCTCTCGCTCACCGCCTGCGGCCTCTTGCCGGAACAAAAGGACGAGACGGTCGGCTGGTCTGCCCCGAAATTATACTCGGAAGCCAAGGATGAACTGAATGCCGGCGGCTACGACAAGGCGATCAAGTATTTCGAGAAGCTGGAATCGCGCTACCCCTTCGGTACCTACGCCCAGCAGGCACAGATGGACATCGCCTACGCCTACTATCGCCAGAACGAGCAGGCGCAGGGTCTGGCCGCGGTGGACCGCTTCATCAAGCTGCACCCGAACCACCCCAATGTGGACTACATGTACTACCTGCGTGGCCTGATCAACTTCAATGATCGCACCAGCATCTTCGACACCTTCACCGATCAGGACAACACCGAGCGCGATCCCAAGGCCATGCGTGACGCCTTCGACTCGTTCAAGCTGCTGGCCGAACGTTTCCCCGACAGCAAGTACACCCCGGACGCCATTGCCCGCATGAAATACCTGGTCAATGCCATGTCGCAATACGACGTCCACGTGGCCAACTACTACTTCCGCCGTGGCGCCTACGTGTCGGCCGCCAACCGCGCCCAGGCTGCCATCAAGCAGTATCCGGATTCCCCGGCCAACGAAGAGGCGCTGTTCATCCTGATGCGCTCCTATGAGGCTCTGGGCCAGACCAAGCTGAAGGAAGATACCGAACGCATCATCCAGGCCACCTATCCCAACAGCCCCTGGTACCACGGCGGCCCCAAGCCCAAGTCCAAGCCCTGGTGGAAGGTCTGGTAAGCCCGACCCGGCAACGACAAGCAAAAAAAACCTCGCCATGCGCATGGCGAGGTTTTTTTTCGCGCTGCCGGTGGGCCTGTCGGCCCCGGCTCAGCCCTCCAGCTTGCGGCGGAACACCCAGCTGCTCTCGGTCGAGACTTCGGGTGCAAAGGCATAGCCCTCGACATCGAAGCCCTTGAGCTTTTCCGGCTGGCTGATGTTCTTCTGGGCCGCATAGCGCGCCATCAGGCCGCGCGCCCGCTTGGCATAGAAGGAAATGATCTTGTACTTGCCGCCCTTCCA
This sequence comes from Herbaspirillum sp. C7C8, assembly GCF_022627875.1. Classification (NCBI taxonomy): domain Bacteria; kingdom Pseudomonadati; phylum Pseudomonadota; class Betaproteobacteria; order Burkholderiales; family Oxalobacteraceae; genus Herbaspirillum; species Herbaspirillum sp. C7C8. Next base: position 47,228 of record NZ_JABXGG010000009.1, on the reverse strand, counting down.
GTCCTCGAACACCGGGCAGACCACCTGCGCCTTGAGCAGCTTGGGCTTGACCACCTTGAAGTATTCCTCCGAAGCCAGGTTCACCAGCACCGGCGTCTTCTGCGCCGCCAGTTCGCCATTGAGCGCCTCGGTGATCTCGCTGCCCCAGAAGGCATAGAGATCCTTGCCGCCCGGATTGGCCAGCTTGGTGCCCATCTCCAGGCGGTACGGCTGCATCAGGTCCAGCGGGCGCAGCATGCCATACAGGCCCGAGAGGATGCGCACGTGCTGCTGCAGGTAATCCAGCTGCCTGGCATTGAGCGAGCCGGCATCCAGCCCTTCGTAGACGTCGCCGTTGAAAGCCAGCACGGCCTGCTTGGCATTGCTGGTGGTGAACTTGCGCGACCAGCTGGCATAGCGGTTCACGTTCAGCACCGACAACTGGTCGGAAATGCCCATGAGACTGCCGATCTCGGCCGGCGACTTGGTCTTGAGGACCTCGATGAGTTCGGCCGAACGCGACACGAAGGCGGGCGTGGTGTGGAGCTCGGTGTTGGCAGGCGTGTCATAGTCCAGCGACTTGGCGGGAGACAAAACAATCAGCATGAGGCGTTCATCCAATGATCAGGTTGGGACAGAGTGGCCGTCATGATACCCAAAGCGCGGCGCTTGCGTGCGGAGGGGGCGGCTGGAAGCCGATATGAAAGTCTGGACAACAAAATGCCGGTTGTTGCGCCTTTGAAGCGTGCACCGCGGCTCCTACACTGAAGCAGTGGACATGATGGCGAACCCTGGCGCCAGGACGCTCAAGCGCCCGTCCGTCGACGACGGCACGGGGGAGCAGCGTGGCCGCACGGAGAGCGGGATCGGTTCCGATTCAAGTTCGGCAGCAGACTTGCCGTTAATCAACAAGGCAGCAAGCAGGTGATTTGGCAAGGAAGCAAGGAAGCAAGGAAGCAAGGCAGCAGCAGCTAAGTCTTCCAGGGCCGACATCGTCTCGGCACTTTGCCGGCATTTTGCTGTCCATGAGAGACAAGGGCAGCCCTGCCCGCCTGACCCCGCCGGCCACCGGCAAGGAGGACATCATGAAACGAGACAAAGCCCTCATGGGCGAAATCCTGAAACAGCTGGCAGCCTTCGGCACTCTCTACGGCGACGTCGAGAAGATCCAGAGCACCCTGCCCGGACAGGTGGCGCCGGAGGTGATCCTGCATCATCTGCGCCTGCTCTATGACCGGGGACTGGTGGCGGTGGACATGCACAATTTCTGGCGCGTCACCGATCAGGGGTATGATGCGCTCGAAGCCGGCGGCGATCTCTTTGCCAAGCAGGAAGCGCCGCCTCCCGGCCATCGCGGCATCGACAACTAGTTTTCACTCAATGAGCATCCAGGCAACACCTTCCCTCAGCGCTGTGCTTCCCCAGTCTTCCGGCCCCGCTGCTGACGCCCCCGCCGGGCGCCAGCGCGTGGTGCTGGACACCAACGTTTGTCTGGACCTGTTCGTCTTCCGCGACCCGCGCTGGGCCGCCTTGCAGGCAGCTCTGGAGCAAGCAACGGTAGAGGCCTACACCCGCGAGGATTGCCGCAACGAGTGGCTGGCCGTGCTGGACTATCCGCATCTGCCGGTCACGCCCGAGACCAAGCCGGCCATCTGCGCCGAATTCGACCGCCTGCTGCGCTGCCTGCCGCTGGCGCAGGTCAATACCTTCGGCCTGCCCCTTTGCACCGATGGCGATGACCAGAAATTCCTGGAACTGGCCCTGCAATGCCAGGCCCACGTGCTGGTCAGCAAGGACAAGGCCGTTCTCAAACTCGGCAAGCGCACCCTCAAGCGCGGCCTCTTTGCCATCGTGCCGCCCCAGCTCTGGCGGGCCGATGCCTTCCTCGATCCGGCGACCTGAAGCGCCGCGAGAATCCGGCTAGAATAGCGGGCTTGCGATCATCACAAGAACGAGCCCGCTGCAATGAGCACCCCCAACATCGTCACCAAGCTGCCCAAGGTCGGCACCACCATCTTCACCGTCATGTCTGCCCTGGCCAGCGAAAAAGGCGCGGTCAACCTGGGGCAAGGCTTCCCTGATTTCCATTGCGATCCGGCGCTGGTCGATGCCGTCACCCGCGCCATGCAGGAGGGCCTGAACCAGTACCCGCCCATGGCCGGTGTGCTGCCGCTGCGCGAAGCCATCGCCGACAAGGTCGAGCGCCTCTACGGCCATCGCTATGACCCGGTCTCCGAGATCACCGTCACCGCCGGTGCCACCCAGGGCATCCTGACCTCGGTGCTGTGCGCCGTGCATCCGGGCGATGAAGTCATCGTGATCGAACCGGTTTATGACTGCTACGTCCCCGCCATCGAGCTGGCCGGTGGCATACCGGTGTTCGTGCAGATGGAAGTGGGCGCCGCGGGTTACAGCATCCCCTGGGACAAGGTCAAGGCAGCCGTCACGCCCAAGACCCGCATGATCATGGTCAACACCCCGCACAACCCGACCGGCAGCGTCATGCGCGCCGCCGACGTGGCCGCGCTGGCCGACATCGTACGCGGCACCGATATCCTGATCCTCTCCGACGAGGTCTACGAGCACATGGTCTTCGATGGCCAGCCGCATGAATCGCTGGCACGCCATCCGGATCTGGCCGGGCGCAGCTTCATCAATTCCAGCTTCGGCAAGACCTATCACGTCACCGGCTGGAAAATTGGCTATGTGGCGGCACCGGCTGCGCTCACCGCAGAATTCCGCAAGGTCCACCAGTTCAACGTCTTTACCGTCAACACCCCGGTGCAGTATGGTCTGGCCGAGTATATGAAGAACCCGGCACCGTACCTGGACTTGCCGGCGTTTTACCAGAACAAGCGTGATCTTTTCCGCGCAGGACTGGCCAACACCCGTTTCGAGCTGCTGCCCTCGCAGGGCACCTATTTCCAGTGCGTGAAGTACGACGCCATCTCGGACCAGTCCGAAGCCGACTTCTGCAAATGGCTCACCAGCGAAATCGGCGTGGCCGCCATCCCGGTCTCGGCCTTCTACAACACGCCCAAGGAATCGGGCATCGTGCGCTTCTGCTTCGCCAAGAAGGATGAAACGCTGCAACTGGCGCTGGACCGGCTGGCGAAGCTGTAAGACGGTCGGTGCGCAAATCGTTTAGATGTTTTCGGTAACGTGACTTCCCCCTCAACACGACACGCAGAAAAGGAACGCCATGATTGACGTCTACAGCTGGGCTACCCCCAATGGCCACAAGGTCCACATCATGCTGGAAGAATGCGGCCTGCCCTACACCGCACATGCCATCGATATCGGTGCCGGTGACCAGTTCACGCCCGAATTCCTGAAGATCTCGCCCAACAACAAGATTCCCGCCATCGTCGACCCCGATGGTCCGGACGGCGCGCCGATCTCGCTGTTCGAATCCGGCGCCATTCTGATCTACCTGGCCGGCAAGACGGGGCGCTTCCTGGGCGAGACCGTGCGCGAGAAGTATGAAGTGCTGCAATGGGTGATGTTCCAGATGGGCGGCCTGGGGCCGATGCTGGGCCAGGCGCATCACTTCCGCCTGTATGCGCCGGAGCAGATCGAATACGCCGTCAACCGCTACAGCAACGAAGCGCGCCGCCTGTATCAGGTCATGGACAAGCAACTGGGCCAGCATGCTTACCTGGCCGGAGACAACTACACCATCGCCGACATCGCCTGCTTCCCCTGGACCCGTTCGCACAAGAACCAGGGTATCGATCTGGCGGATTTCCCCAACGTCAAGCGCTGGTTCGATGCCATCAACGCGCGTGCCGCCGTACAGCGTGGCGTGACCGTGCTGGCCGACCAGCGCAAGCCGCTGCAGGATGACAAGGCCCGCGAACTGCTGTTCGGCAAGAGTCAGTACCAGAAACGCTGATCAGCACGAGGGACCGGAACTGGCGGGGAGCACGGCTGCACGCCAGCCGCAGCCATCTCAGGGACAGGCAAAGGGCGCAAACTCGAAACGGTTGCGCCCTTTTTCCTTGGCGCGATAGAGGGCATCGTCGCTGGCGCGCAGGACCTGCTCCTGACCGATGCAGTCGCTCTGCATCAGGGCGATGCCGATCGACAACGTCACCTCCACCTCCTTGCCCTCGTGCAGCATGGGATGACTGGCAAAGCTGGCCTGCAGCCGCATGGCGAACTCGGCGGCGGCCTGCAGATTGGCGCCGGTCAGGATCACCGCGAATTCCTCGCCGCCCAGTCGGCCCGCGGTATCGGTCCTGCGCAACTGGCTCTTGAGCACTTGCGCAAAATGCGTGAGGACCTGGTCGCCCACGGCGTGACCGAGGCTGTCGTTGATGCGCTTGAAATGATCGAGGTCGCACATCAGCACCGCCGCCGTATCGAGCATGCCGCGCTGGATGCGGTTGTACTCTTCCTGCAGGCGCTGCATGAAGAAACGACGGTTGGGCAGCTGGGTGAGGAAATCGGTGAGCGCGAATTCCTGCAGCTCCAGTTCGAAGGTCTTGCTCTGGCTGATGTCACTGATGAAGCCATGCCACAGCGTGGTGCCGTCTTCCAGGCGGCGCGGACGCGCCTGGCCGCGCAGCCAGCGCACGCCATGGTCGGCCGTGATGACGCGGAACTCCAGCATCCAGTGCGCAGCGCCGGCCAGAACCGCCTGGCGCGCCGCCTCGTATAGGGGCAGGTCTTCGGGATGGATGACGGTATCGATGATGGCGGGTGTCTCCAGCAACTGCTGAGGCGTCAGGCCATAGGTCTCGCGCGCCCCTTCACTGACGTAGGTGAAGTAACCGCGCTCGCCGGGCGGAACGCGAAACTGAAACACCATGCCAGGAATCTCGCTGGTCAGGTAATCGAGCATGCGGCTGCTCTTGGCCAGTTTTTGCGTAAGCCGCTTGATCTCGGTGATGTCGGTGGTGGTACCGATCATGCGCAGCGCATTGCCCTGGGCATCGCGCGCCACCACCTTGCCACGGCTGCTGATCCACTTGTAGCTGCCGTCGCGGCAGCGGATGCGGTGCTCCACCTGGTAAGTGTCCGAGCGCGAAGCAAAATGCTGGCGGATGCTCTCCTGCACCTCGGGCAGGTCGTCCGGATGGATGCGCTGGTAGGCATCTTCCAGATGGCTGGACAGCTCCCAGTCCTCGTAACCGAGGATGGCCTTCCAGCCGCGCGAATAATACATCTCGCCGGTCACGGCATTGCGGTCCCAGATGCCGGTGCCACTGCCCTCGATGGCCAGCGCCATGCGCTCGTCGGCTTCGCCCGGCGGCTCGCTCTTGACGCGCGCATGGACCGGTACCAGCGCCCGCTCGATGGCCAGCATGGCCATCGATACCGCTGCGCCGACGGTATCGCGATAGGCCTGATCAGAGTGAGAGGCGTCGCCAAGTGCCTCGGTGGCGGCGCAAATGGTCAGGATGCCCGCGACTTCACCTGCGAAGGAGCGCAGCGGCAGCATTTCCAGCAGGCTGCGTTCATGGCGCGCCGCCAGTGCGGTCAGGCCATGCCAGAACTGCGGCGTATCGGGATCGTCCACCTCCAGCGCGGTCAGCTCGGCCAGGAAGGCCGGCGCCACGCGCGGGGCCGCGCCCACGCGCATGCGGCGAACCTGCGGATCGAACAGGAAGATGGCCAGGGCACGTTGCGGATAGCTGCCCGAGAAACCGCTGGCGATCCGGTCCAGCAATTGCTCCAGCGGCGCACCGCGCGCAATGTAGGACAGCGTCACATTGTTGAAGGCGAGCGCCTTCCGGTAGAACTCGGGATCGGCGTCGATCTGGCAGGGCGGGCGTTCTGGCATCATGAGCAACAGGATCGGCAAGGACGCGGCGGTGGCAGGCACGCCACCGTACGTAAAGACATTAGCACCTTATGACAACTTTTGTCAGCTTCGCACCCTGGCCCGCATGAAAAACCATGCCGATCGGCAAGGACGATGCCATCAGGCCACACAATGTATGAGCTTCTGCGAGGAAGCGTGCAGGCTAGTACCGGCGTACGAGGAATTCGGCCACGCATACCGGCTTGTCCGAACCTTCACATTCCACGGTAATGAGCCAGGCCAGTTGCACGCCCCCGGGGATGTCCTCGGTGGACTCCAGCCGGATGATGCCGCGCACTTTCCGCCCCACCGGCAGGGGCGCCGGGAAGCGTACGCGATTCAAGCCATAGTTGAGCAGCATGCGCACATCCGGCCCCAGGCTGATGGACTCCGAGAGCAGTCGCGGCAACAGCGCCAGCGTCAGGAAACCATGGGCCACGGTGCCGCCGTAGGGCAGCTCGCGGGCGGCGCGTTCGGGGTCGACGTGAATCCACTGGTGGTCGCCGGTGGCGTCGGCGAAACGGTCCACCTGCTCTTGCGACACGCTGATCCAGTCACTGCTGGCCACTTCCTGGCCCGCCAGCGATTTCAGTTCTTCCAGGCTGGCGATGGTACGCATGCTGGCTTCCTTCCCTTGTCGTTATCGTATGGGCCACGGGCGCACGGTGCGCGGCGCGGCCTTCCTTGTCGTCCTGTGTTCAGCCGTCCTGCCAGACCACCCGGTTGCGGCCCTGCTGCTTGGCCAGGTAGAGACGACGGTCAGCCATCTCGATCAGTTCGCGGATGTCCTGCTCGGGGCTCGGTACCATGGTGGCAGCACCAATGCTCACGGTGAGCCAGGCACCGACCTTGGAGCGCTCATGCGGGACTTGGTTCGCCTCGATCAGCTGGCACAGCTTCTGGCCCAATGCCTGCGCCCCCTCCAGCGGGGTGCGCGGCAGGATCATGGCAAATTCCTCGCCGCCGAAGCGCGCCGACAGGTCGGCCGGGCGCTGGATGCTCTCGTCCAGCGTCTGCGCCACCTGGCGCAGCACCGCATCGCCTGCGACGTGACCATAGTTGTCGTTGTAGAGCTTGAAGAAATCCACATCGATGAGCAACAGCGACAGGTGCAGCCCGTCCCGCCGTGCGCGGCGCCATTCGGCGCCCAGGTAGTCATCGAAATATCGACGGTTGGCGATGCCGGTCAGGCCATCGGTATTGGTCAGGCGCTGCAGCTCGAAATTGGTCTTCTGCAGCTGTTGCTGGCTCTCGCGCAGGGCACGGTACGCCGCGTCCCGCTGCAACAGGTTGATGTAGGAGCGCGAGTGATAACGCAGCCGCGCCACCAGTTCGATCACATCCGGCAATTTGACCATGTAATCGTTGGCCCCGCCGCCAAAGGCGTCGCGCTTGATCACGGCATCATCCCGCGAAGACAGCACGATGATGGGCACATTGGCCAGCACCGGGCTGGCGCGGTACTGTCGCACCAAAGTCATGCCATCTACGCCCGGCATCACCAGGTCCTGCAGGATGACCGTGGGTCGCGTCTTTTCGGCCACGGCCAGCGCCTCATCGGCACGGGTGCAGAAGTGGAAGTCGATGTTCTCTTCGCTGGCCAGGGCGCGACGGATGGCCTCCCCGACCATGGCCTGGTCATCCACCAGCAAGACCATGATCCTGTACTCCTCGGCGGGCAAGGCGGGGCCGCCGCCCGGGGTGTCGGTTGCTTGCACCGAGCTCATCATGCTTTCCTTCATTTCAATTCAATGGCCTCACGCCGCGGCCAGCAGTGTCTGCAGTCGCGCCGCCATGGCACTGACCGGCAAGACATCGACGGCGGCGTTGAGCGCTACGGCAGCCTTGGGCATGCCGTAGACGGCGCAGCTTTTCTGGTCCTGCGCCAGGGTGTGGCAGCCATTGTCGCGCAGGGCCTTGAGGCCGGCAGCGCCATCACGGCCCATGCCGGTCAGCAGTACGCCGGTGGCCCGGCCTTCCCAGTGGCGCAGGATACTATGGAAGAAGGCATCCACCGAGGGTCGGTAGACATCGCCTGGCGCGCCGTCGATGTAGCCGAGACGGTTGCCTTCCTTGAAGACGAGATGGTGGTTGCTCCCTGCCAGCAGGACCTCGCCCCGGCGTGGCAGGTCGCCTTCGACGGCCAGGCGCACGCGCAGCACCGACTGCTGCTGCAGCCATTGCGCCATGCCGGGGGCGAAGGCGGCATCGATATGCTGCACGATCACGATACTGCCGGGAAACTCGCGCGGTACCAGCTTGAGCAGGGTCGACAGCGCCGCCGGTCCGCCGGCAGAGGCGCCGATGGCCACCAGCGGCGCCAGGTCCCCGTGGGCGGCCGGCAGTGGCAGGCGCACCGGTCGTCGCACGGGTGCGGCCATATCGTCCGGGCTCAGGCGTCCGAGATTGTCGATCTTCTCGATCAGGGCCGCCGCATCGCGCTTGCCGGCCGCACCGATGAGCGCCGGCGTCTGGGTGGCGTCGAGTGCGCCATATCCCATGGCTTCGTAGATCTTGGCCGCGCTGGTATCCATGTCGGAGGTCACCACCAGGATCGGGCACGGGGTATCCTGCATGATGCGGCGGGTGGCTTCCACACCATCCATCTTGGGCATGAGCAGGTCCATCAGCACCACATCGGGCAACTGCCAGGCACACATCTGCACGGCCTGTTCGCCATCGCGGGCGATCCAGATCAATTCGTGGCGGCCACTCTCGGCAATCACCCGGCGCAGCACTTCCACCATCATGGGGGTGTCGTTGACGATGCCGATCTTCACGTTGTCGCCTCTCCAATCAAGTCTACGACGGCCTGCAACAGGCTTTCATCGTGGAAACTGCTCTTGGTGAAGTAATGATCGGCACCTGCGGCCAGGCCACGCTGCCGATCTTCTTCACGATCCTTGTAGGACACGATCATCACCGGCAGCGCCTGCAATTGCGGCGCACCGCGGATCAGTCCGACCAGCTCGATGCCATCCATGCGCGGCATGTCGATGTCGGTGATGACCAGGTCGAAGGGCTCGGCACGCACGGCGTTCCAGCCATCCATGCCATCCACGGCCACCGTGACCTGATACCCCCGGTTGCTCAGCAACTTGCGTTCCAGCTCACGCACGGTGAGCGAGTCATCCACCACCAGCACTTTCTTGCGCACGACCACGGCGGCCTCGCCGGCACCATCCTGGTCGACCGTCTGCAGGCGTCCGGAAGCGGTCAGCTTTTGCACCGTGCGCAGCAGGTCGGCCACGTCCAGGATCAGCAAGGGTGCGCCATCTTCCATCAGGGCACCGGCCAGGATGTCGGCAATCTTGCCCAGGCGTGCATCCAGCGGTTGCACCACCAGCATGCGCTCGCCCAGGAAAGCATCGACCGCCACCCCGTAGCTGTGCTCTCCCTCGCCGATGACCACGACGCACACGCTGCCATCACGGGCGCGCCACTGGCCGCGCTGCAGCACCTGGTGCGCACTGACCAGGCCGACCTGGCGGCCCTCATGGCTGAAGTGCTGGTAGCCTTCCAGGGTCTGCAGGGCCTCGGCCGGCAAACGCAAGGTTCGATTGACGTAGGCCAGCGGAAACGCATAAGGTTCACCGGCAATGTCCACCAGCAGGCTGCGGATCACCGACAGCGTCAGCGGCAGCTGCAACAGGAAGCGGCTGCCCTGCCCGCTGCGCGTGGTGATACGGATCGTGCCGCGCACCTGCTTGAGCATGTCGGCCACCACGTCCAGACCGACGCCGCGACCGGAAATCTCGGTGACCGTCTCGCGCAGGCTGAAGCTGGGCAACAGCAGGAAATCCAGCAATTCCGCCTCGGACAGGCGCGCGGCAATCTCCGGGGTCGACAGTCCTCGTGCTACCACGGTGCGGCGCAATTCCTCCAGGTCGATGCCGGCACCATCATCGGCCACCTCGATCAACAGCATGCCGGCACTGTGACGTGCCTCCAGCCGCACCACCCCCTGTTCCGGTTTGCCGGCCGCACCGCGCGTGAGGGGATCCTCGATGCCATGGTCGACCGCGTTACGCAGCAGGTGCCCCAGGGGCGCCTCCAGTTTTTCGAGGATGTCGCGGTCGATCTGGGTGGCATTGCCGTGGATGTCCAGTCGCACCGACTTGCCCAGTGCATGACCGACATCGCGCACCATGCGCGCAAAGCCGGCGGTCCCGTCCGCAAAGGGCCGCATGCGGCAGGCCAGCGCCTCATCATAGAGCTGTTGCGAGAGATTGACCGAGCGCCGGTCAAAGGCATCCAGCGCAATCAATTGTTCCCCCAGCAGTTGCTGGTTGGTCTGCATCAACGCACGCAATTCGCTCAGGGTGGCCTGGGCGAATTCGTCGAGCTGGCTGGTCGACAGTTTCTGTTGCAACAGGTCCAGCGCCTGCACGGCTTCACGCTGTACGCGCTTCATGCGCAGCATGCTGGCCGAAAACGGCTTGAGGCGACGCGACTCCACCAGCGATTCGCCGGTCAGGCTCAACAGCCGGTCCAAGCTGTCCGCACTGACCCGCACGGCACGCGCAGCCGGTAGCGACGAGGCAGTCTGCGCGAGCGGGGAAACGGCAGCGGCTTGCGCCGTCGGCAGCGAGGAGGGAGAGCCAGCTGGCTGCGTGGCCGCCTCGGCAGCCTGGGCCTCCTGCATCGCCGCCGAAGGCACCGGCCAGGGATCGGCCTGGCCGCCACTCATCACGGCCGGCAAGGCCTGCAGGAAAGCCTGTACTTCAGCGTGGCCGGCAGAATCGGCCCAGGACTCGTCGCCGTCAGGCGGCGAGGCGATACGCCCCAGCAGATCGGCGCCGCGCAGCAGGACGTCGATGTGCTTCTTCTCCAGCAGCAGCTTGCCCTGCTGCGCCAGCACGAAACAGTCCTCCAGCACATGGGCCACCTTGACTGCCGTTTCCAGTCCGACGATGCGGGCTGCGCCCTTGAGCGAATGGCCGGCACGCATGCAGGCCTCCAGGTGTTCGGCGGCCGTCGGTTGCTGCTCCAGCGCCAGCAGGCTGGTGTTGAGCTGGGCGATCTGGCTCTCCGCCTCGAAGCGGAACAGGTCCAGCATGGACATCTGGCTGAGATCGGGCGTACTCATGTCATGCTCCGGTTGAGTACGTAGAACAGCAATTCGTGGTCCAGCAGGCCGATGGGACGACCGCGCCATTCCAGCATGCCACGTGTGTACTGGATCGCCGCCTGGGCCAGCGTGGTAGGCACCGGTGCCAGGCTCTGCGGGGCGTAGCGATGGACGCCGGCCACCTCCTCCACCGGAAACACCAGCACCTGCCCTTCATGGGCGGCCACCAGCAGATGCGGCGCCGGGGTCTGGTCCGGCAGCTGGAACAGCCGGGCGAGCCAGACGCAGATGCGCAGGCTGCCGCGAATGTTGAGTACTCCGGCAATGGCGGCATTGCGCTGATGCGGCAGGCTGTGCAGCGGGCGCGTCGCGGTCACTTCCTGGACCACGGAGGTGGCGATGGCCAGCCACTCGCCGGCCACGCGTACCACCAGGGCCGAGGCCATTGCGCCGCGCTCCTGTCCGCTCTCCGCCTGCGCCTGGGTTTCGCCCGCGTGCAGCCATTGCTGTGCCACCTCGGCCGAGGCCTCGACGCGATCGAGCTGCTGCAGGGCAGCGCGGGCAAAGGTCGGACAGTTCAGGCAGCGGATGTGCTGCGCCAGTTCGGCACAACTGCCGTCGCCCTTGGTACCGATGCGGTTCCAGCAGCCATCCAGCGTCGTGGGCGCGGGGGGCATCGTCGGCTCAGCCATGATGCGGCTCCTCGCTCGCCGTCACGCGATCGGCGCGCTGCCGCAGACGTTCTGCCCCGGCCGGATCGCCCTGGGCCTGCAACAAGGCCGCCAGCTGCAGCAAGGCGGCCTGGTGCCGGGGCGCCAGATAGAGCACCTTGCGATAGCAGTGCCGGGCCTGCTCGGTCTGACCGCCAGCATCGTGGATCAGGCCCAGCAGGTAGAAGGCGTCGGCACTGGGCCCCTGCTCGCCGATGGCCTGCTCGCACAATGCGGCGGCCTGGGCCAGTTGCCCCTGATCGGCCAGAGAGCGGGCACGCTGCAGCACCGTGCGGGCAGGGTTCGACGAGGCGGGCTCAGCGGGGAGCGCAGGCGCGGCGGCACCAACCGCCCTTGAAGTCGGGGGCACGACCGGCCGCCGTCGACCACCGAGGTCGGAGGGTGCCAAGAGCGGCAGCGGCATGACCAGCGGCGCTTCGCGCGTGGCCGAGCGCGGCACCGCCACGCGCTTGCGAAAACCAAAGGCCAGTGCAATGCCGGCCGACTCCAGGCGCGGACTGAGCAGGATGCCGCCTTCGGCGGGACCGACGAAGATCAGTCCATCGGGTTTCATGAGACTTTCCAGCAATGTCACGACCTGGCGCTGCACCTCGCGCTCGAAGTAGATCAGCACATTGCGACAGAAGATGACATCGTAAGGAGCGGCCTGGCGCAGAAAGTCCGGTGCCAGCAGATTGCCGGGCGCAAAGCGGACCAGCTGGCGTATCGCTTCATGCAGTTGCCAGCCCTGCTCCGCAGCCGTGAAATGGCGGTCCCGGAAACCCAGTTCCTGGCCCCGGAAGGAATTGCGGCCATAAAGACCGGCGGCAGCAATTTCCAGCGAGCGTGTCCGGATATCGTAGGCGTCGATGACGAACTGCGATGGCATCACCCCCGCCTCCAGCAACGCCATGGCCAGCGAATACGGCTCTTCGCCAGTGGAACAAGGCAGGCTGAGAATGCGCACCGGTACGGTCGGCTGTGCCGCCAGACGTTCGCGCGCCAGGCGCGCCACGGCCAGGATGGCTTCACGATCGCGGAAGAACCAGGTCTCCGGCACCACGGCCAGTTCGATCAGTGCCTGCAACTCGACCGCCGAACTTTGCAGCCGCGCCAGATAGCGGCCATCGTCATCGATTTCCAGCGCCGCCATGCGTTCGCGCACCACGCGCTCGATGAGGCTGCTGCCCACGGTGGCCATGTCCAGCCCCATGGCGGATTTGAGCCTGTCGGCGATGAGCGGCAGACTCTTCATGCCGGCACCTCGGGATAGAGCAAGGCGCGCGTGGCCGGATCGAGCAGGTCGCCCACCTCCACCCGTTGCAGCAATCCGCCCTGATGGGGCATGACCGGCCCCAGATAGGGCGCGCCCTCATTGCGCACGGCAGCGGGCACGAAATCATCAGGATCGATGCGCAAGGTCTGCGTGGCCTGTTCCAGGATCAGCCCGAGCAACACCGCCACCGCCTGGCTGTGGTGGTAGTGCACCAGCACCAGGCGCGTGCTCACGCGGGCCGGGGCGGGCCGCCCCAGCACCAGCATGGACAGGTCGATCACCGGCACATGGCCGAGGCCATGCGGCAGCAGTCCGGCCACCCAGGCCGGCGCGCCGGGCAAGGACTTGCAGGGCGACAGCGGCAGCACCATCGCCACCTCGGCAGTGGGCAAGGCGTAGCGCTCTTGTCCAAGGGAAAACAACAAGTGCAGGCACTGGCTCATGGGGACGCTGGGGCAGAGCGACGCGGCGCTCAGTCCGTTACCTTGAAGCGCGAGACGCCATTGCGCAGTTCATTGGAGACCACGTTCAACTCGTCGATGGCCTGACTCGATTGTTGCAGCGATTCCACGGTCTGCTGGGCCGCTTCGGAGAGCTGCACCAGAGCCTGGTTGATCTGCTCGGCGCTGCTGGCCTGGGCCTGCATGCCTTCGTTGACGATCTGGAAGCGCGGCGACAGCGCCTGCACCTGGGCGATGATCTGCGAGAGCTGACTACCGGCGGTCTGCACGTCCTGCATGCCGCGTCGTACCTGGTCGGAGAACTTGTCCATGCCCATCACACCGGCGGCCACGGCCGACTGGATTTCCTTGACCATCACCTCGATGTCATAGGTCGCCACCGCAGTCTGGTCAGCCAGACGACGGATTTCCGTGGCCACCACCGAGAAGCCGCGACCATGTTCGCCGGCCTTCTCGGCCTCGATGGCGGCATTGAGCGAGAGCAGATTGGTCTGGTCGGCCACCTTGGTGATGGTAGTGACGACCTGGTTGATGTTGCCCGCCTTCTCGTTGAGGATGGCCAGCTTGGCGCTGACCGAACCGGCGGCGTCCATGACGTTCTGCATGGTGTCGCCCATGCGGGTAAGACCCGCCTGCCCGCTGCCGGCCAGGGCAGACGTCTGTTCGGAAACGACCGAGACTTCATTCATGGTGCGCACCAGGTCACGCGAGGTGGCATGAATCTCGCGCGAGGTGGCGCCGATCTCGGTGGTGGTGGCGGCGGTTTCGGCGGCGGTGGCCTGCTGCTGGCGGGCCGTAGCAGCGATCTCGGTCACCGAGGTGGCCACCCGTGCAGAGGACTTCTGCGCCTGCGACACCAGCGCGGTCAACTCATCGGTCATGCGGTCGAAGCCAGTGCCGAGCACGCCGAACTCATCATTGCGCTGCAGCGACACGCGACGCGAAAAATCGCCCGAGCGCATGATATCGAGCAAACCCATGAGCCTCTGCAACGGCTCGTTGATCGCCCGCATCAGGAAGAAACCGCACACCAGCGCCACCAGCAAGGCGGCCATGAGCGAGGTCATCATCGCGAACTGGGCGGCGTTGACCGCGTCGGTGATGCGGCTGGCAGCAAGGTCGGCAATGCCCTTGTTGGTATCGACCATGCGCTGCGTCAACTGGTAACCGGCGCGCCATTGCGGACGGAGTTGCTCGTTGACGATCTTGTCGATGGGCGCGCGCTGGCCGAAGTCCATCTTCAGCAACTCGCCCACGATGGCACGGTACTTCTGGCGCGTCTCCTTGAATTGCTCGAAGAGCTTGCGGTCGTTATCGCTGAAGACGGTCTTGTCGTAGTCTTCCTGCAGCCGGTCCAGGCGTTCACCGTTGCGACGCAGCAGGGCCAGGTCGGCCTGGCGCTCCGCGTCACTGTTGTCGACCTGAATGATCTGCTGGGTCATGAGCAGGTTTTCATACCAGGCGGCATTGATCTGACTGCTGTAGTAAAGGCCGGGCGTGGAATCCTCGCGCAGCGCCGTGGCGCTTTTCTCGATACGACCGAGATTGACCGCCGAGATGCCCGCCATGAGCGCCATGAGCAGCAGGATGAGCGCGAAGCTCCCGAGGATGCGTTGCTTGATCGTCCAGTTCTTCATGCGCAGTGTTCCCCCTTGGAGTGAGCGGCCCCGCCCTGGCACCCCGAGCGGGAGGCGCATGAACGAAAGTTCGCCTGATGCTAGCCTGATGCACTCTGGTGCATAGTGCAATTTAGTAATAATTGGAGATTATCATTGAAATCTTTCAATATCACCATTATCCCTTGTGCAAAGCTTCTTTGCTTTCCAGCAATGCGAAACGGCACCTTGAGGTGCCGTTTCGGTCGTACAGCCAGCGCTGGGGTCACACCGGCATGGGCTTGTTGTCCTGCAGGTCGAGGAAGCCCTTGATGAGGCGGTAGGCTTTCCAGATCCAGGCCAGCGAGAACACCAGGATGGCCAGCGGAATGCCGATCACGGTGGCCCACAGGACACCGCCGGCGAACAGCCAGAACAGGTACCACCAGAAGGACCGGATCTGCCAGCGATGGTGGGTGTAGAGGAAGGTATCGCGCACCTCGCCGCGCTTGAGATAGTTGACGATCAGCGGCAGCCACGACAGCATGCCCAGGGAAAACACCAGGCAGGCGGCATGCGCCAGATAGAGCCACCAGACCAGGTCACGGCCGGTCTGGGTCTGCGGGTCCAATACCAGTTCCTGGTTCATCGCATCTCCTGAAGTGAGGGGAAACCGGCCCCGGAATCAGGCCAGCAGATTCAAGATGCCGTCCAGCCCCACGAAATTCAAGCCCACGTTGGCCTGGGCGCGCACCACCGGCTTGGCACGGAAGGCCACCGACAGGCCCGAGATGCCCATCATGCGCAAGTCGTTGGCACCATCACCCATGACGATGGCCTGGGATGGCTCGGCGCCGATTTCGCGGCAGACACGCTCCACCGTCGCACGCTTCTCGTCGGCATTGACGATGCCGCCCACCACCTTGCCGGTGAGCTTGCCATCGACCACTTCCAGGGTATTGGCGTGGGTGTAGTCCAGCGTCAGACGCGCCTTCATGCGGTCGGTGAAGAAGGTGAAACCGCCCGAGACCAGCAGCGTCTTCAGGCCCGCAGCCCGCACGGCCTTGAGCATGTTCTCTGCGCCCGGGGACAATTGCAGGCGCTCATCGTAGACACGCTGCAAGGCGCCCGCATCGAGCCCCTTGAGCAAGGCCACCCGGCGCGTCAGGCTTTCGTTGAACTCGATCTCGCCGCGCATGGCTGCCTCGGTAATCTCGGCCACCTGCGGCTTCAAGCCCTGCATGTCGGCGATCTCGTCAATGCACTCGATGGTGATGAGCGTCGAATCCATGTCCATGGCCACCAGGCGAAAATCAGTCAGCTTGCGGCCTTCCTCGATGAAGGCATAGTCCAGCCGTGCCTGCAGGCAGGCAGCGTCGATGCTGGCCTTGAGCGCATCGCTCGGGCTCACCCCGGCTACGCGCCAGGCATCGGCGTCCGGCACGCGGCTATCACCGAGGCGTTCGGCGCGGCCACCGGCCAACTGCGCAATGGTCTCGATGGCCGAAGAAGAAACAGCGTGGTGCTTGGGGGCTTGCAGGATCAGGTTCATGTTGTTCTGTTGATTCGTTGATGCGGTTGGAGTCGGTAATACGCGGCCGGGAAGCGGTTCAGCCGGTGAGTGCCTTCATGGTCGCCTTGACCTGCTGCACACGGGCATTGAGGTCCGGCATGCTGGCCGTGATGCGCAGCTTGTCCGGACCATTGAGCTTGACCTGGCGGTTCTTCTGCACCAGCTCGATGATGCGCATGGCATCGATCGGCGGATTGGGAACGAACTGCAGCAGCGCCGCCTCCGAATGCGCATCGATCTTGATGATGCCCAGCGGCTTGGCGGCAATGCGCAGGCGGTGCGTTTCGATGAGCGCCTTGGCGGCATCCGGCAGCTTGCCGAAGCGGTCGATCAGTTCTTCCTGCAAGGCGTCGATGGCGTCGGCTTTCTCGCAGTTGGCCAGGCGCTTGTAGAGCGACAAGCGCTCATGCACGTCGCCGCAGAAGTCATTGGGCAGCAGTGCAGGCGCATGCAGGTTGATTTCGGTAGTGGTCGACAAGGGCGCGGCGAGATCCGGTTCGCGGCCGTCCTTCAAGGCGCGCACGGCTTCGTTCAACATGTCCGAATACATCTGGAAACCGATCTCGTGGATCTCGCCCGACTGATGATCGCCCAGCACTTCGCCGGCGCCACGGATTTCCAGGTCGTGCATGGCGAGATAGAAACCGCTGCCCAGTTCCTCCATCTGCTGGATCGCCTCCAGCCGGCGCTGGGCCTGCTTGGACAGGCCCTGCACATCCTGCACCAGCAGATAGGCATAGGCCTGGTGATGCGAACGACCGACCCGGCCACGCAACTGGTGCAGCTGGGCCAGGCCGAACTTGTCGGCACGGTGCATGATGATGGTGTTGGCGGTGGGCACGTCGATGCCGGTCTCGATGATGGTGGTGCATAGCAGGATGTTGAAGCGCTGCGCCACGAAGTCGCGCATCACCTTTTCCAGGTCGCGCTCGTGCATCTGGCCGTGGGCCACGCCGATGCGCGCTTCAGGTAGCAGCTGTTCGAGCGCGGCCTTGCGGTTGGCGATGGTTTCCACTTCATTGTGCAGGAAGTAAACCTGGCCGCCACGCTTCAACTCGCGCAGGCAGGCTTCGCGAATGGTCGATTCCTGCTCGGCGCGCACGAAGGTCTTGATGGCCAGACGCTTTTGCGGGGCGGTGGCGATCACCGAGAAATCGCGCAATCCTTCCAGCGCCATGCCCAGCGTGCGCGGAATCGGGGTGGCCGTCAGCGTCAAGACATCGACCTCGGCGCGCAAGGACTTCAGGGCTTCCTTCTGGCGCACGCCGAAACGGTGTTCCTCGTCGATGATGACCAGGCCCAGGCGCGAGAACTTCACTTCGTCCGACAGCAGCTTGTGCGTGCCGATGACGATATCGATGGTGCCATCAGCCAGGCCCTTGATGGCTTGCGTGACTTCCTTGCCGGTACGGAAGCGCGAGAGCTCGGCGATCTTGACCGGCCAGTTGGCGAAACGATCGGCGAAGGTGGCGGCGTGCTGTTCGGCCAAGAGCGTGGTCGGGGCCAGAATGGCGACCTGCTTGCCGCCCATCACGGCCACGAAGGCGGCACGCAAGGCGACCTCGGTCTTGCCGAAGCCGACGTCTCCGCAGATGAGGCGGTCCATGGGCTTGCCGCCGGTCATGTCCTTGATGACGGCCTGGATGGCGGCGGCCTGGTCGGCAGTCTCTTCAAAACCGAAGCTGTCGGCGAAGGCTTCATAGTCATGCGCCGAATACTGGAAGGCATGGCCCTGCCTCAATGCGCGGCGGGCGTACAGATTCAACAGTTCGGCGGCGGTATCGCGCACCTGCTGGGCCGCCTTGCGCTTGGCCTTTTCCCACTGGCCCGAACCCAGCGCATGCAGCGGTGCATCTTCGGGCGAGGCGCCCGAGTAACGTGAAATCACGTGCAGTTGCGAGACCGGGACATAGAGCTTGGTTTCCTTGGCATATTCCAGATGGAGGAATTCGGTCTCGCCCTCCCCCAGGTCCATGCTGACCAGGCCCATGTAGCGACCGATACCGTGGCTGCTGTGCACCACCGGGTCGCCGATCTTCAGTTCCGACAGATCGCGCACCATGTATTCCACATCGGTGGCGGCCTGCTGCTTGCGGCTGCCGACGCGGCGGCCACTGCCGGCGTACAGCTCGGTCTCGGTGACCAGCGCCAGGCCGCCCGCAGTGACGAAGCCCGTGTGCAAGGGGGCCACGCCCAGCATCAGCGGTTCATCACTGGAGAGGAAGCTGTTCCAGTCCTCGCACAGGACCGGATGCACATGGTATTCGGCGAAGTACTGCTGCAGGGTCTCGCGCCGGCCATTGCTTTCGGCACAGATCAGCACCCGCTCGGCCCCCTTCAGGAGGAAGCTGCGCAGGTTGACCAGCGGATCATCCGCACGGCGGTTCACGGCGATATTGGGCAAGGGCGAGGAGATGGCCGAGGGCGCATCATCGCTCTTGAGCACCCAGCGGGCGTGGGGTTTCAGCAGGGTGAAGAAATCTTCATCGTCCAGGTAGATGGCGCGCGGCTCCAGCACCGGACGCTCGCGGTCGGCGTGAAGAAAATTCCAACGCGAGCGGGTATCGCTCCAGAAGCGCTTGATGGCCTGCTCGATGTCACCCACGGTGGCGAACATGGCATTGGCCGGCAGGTACTGGAACAGCGTGGCCGTCTCTTCGAAGAACAGCGGCAGGTAGTATTCGATACCTGCTGCGGCGATGCCGTTGCCGATGTCCTTGTAGATGGCCGAGCGTGATGGATCACCCTCGAACACTTCGCGCCAACGGTTGCGGAAGGCCAGGCGCGAGGCTTCATCCATCGGGAATTCACGGCCCGGCAGCAGCCGCACTTCCGGCACCGGATAGAGCGAGCGCTGGGTATCGGCGTCGAAGGTGCGGATGGTCTCGATGGTGTCGCCGAACAGGTCCAGGCGGTACGGCAGCACCGAACCCATGGGGAAGATGTCGATCAGGCCGCCGCGCACCGAATATTCACCCGGCGACATCACCTGGCCCACATGGGTGTAGCCGGCCAGGGTGAGCTGGGACTTGAGCTTGCCTTCGTCGAGCTTTTCGCCCTGCTTGAAGAAGAAGGTATAGGCCGCCAGGAACTGCGGCGGGGCCATGCGCAGCAAGGCGGTGGTAGCCGGTACGATCAGCAGGTCGCACTGGCCGGACTGCACTTCATAGAGCGTGGCCAGGCGTTCGGAGACCAGGTCCTGGTGCGGCGAGAAGGCGTCATAAGGCAGTGTTTCCCAGTCCGGCAGCAGGTGGCAACGCAGGCGCTCGCCATCCTTGGGCTGGAACCAGGGGATTTCAGCCAGCAGGCGCTGGGCATCGGTGGCCCCGGCCACCACCACGGCCAGCATGCGGCCTTCGGCCTTCAGGGCCAGCGCGGCCTGGGCCAGCAGATACGCATCGGCGGAACCGTGCACGGCGGGAGGCTGGAAACGCACACCTGCCTTGGGCAGGCTTTTTTTCGGATCAAAAGACATCGGGATCGGGAGGATCGGCTTGGTTTGGACTTGTTTCGCGTACGGCAACTGACGAGGCCCGGCGGCGGCGACCAGGCTGGCAGCGCCGCAAAATGCCGGTCGCTTGCAAGGGATTGGCATTAGAATTCAGCCTCTCATTATAAACGAAGGCCCCATCGCAGGCCGCCGCCAGGCGGGTGCCGGGGCCAGGTGCATGGCATGAACCCTTCGCAGTCCGCTTCTTCCCCGCCCCGCCACTTTGCGCTCATCCCCGCCGCAGGCGTGGGCGCGCGCATGGGCGGCCAGATTCCCAAGCAATACCTGCCGCTGGCAGGCCTCCCCATGCTGCTGCATGCGCTGCAAACCTTCGCGGCGCATGCCCGCATCACCCACACCTTCGTCGTGGTCAGCGCCGAGGATGGCTGGATCGACTCCCTCATGACGCCCGCCCTGCTGCAACGCGCAAGCGTCCTGCGGGTGGGCGGACCGACGCGGCAGGACAGCGTCTTCAACGGGCTCAACGCCATCCGTGATCAGGTGGCCGATACCGACCGCGTGCTGGTGCACGACGCCGCCCGCCCCGGCCTGGATGTGCCGCTGCTGGACCGTCTGCTCGATGCCCTGGCCGACGATGAAGTCGGTGGCCTGCTGGCCCTGCCAGTGGTCGATACCCTCAAGCGCAGCGATGGCGCCGGATCGCCCCGCTCGCAGGAGACCGTGCCGCGTGCCGGGCTGTGGGCGGCGCAGACACCGCAGATGTTTCCCTATACCCTGCTGCGGCGCGCCTTGCAGCAGGCGCAAGCGCAAGGCCGCCTGGGCGAGATCACCGACGACGCCAGCGCCATCGAAATGCTGGGCTTGCGTCCGCGCCTGGTCGAGGGCAGCCCCCGCAATCTCAAGGTCACACTGGCGCAGGACGCCGCCCTGGCTGAATTCTTCCTGAAAGGTCCGCACGCATGAACGCTTCTTCCCCCTTCCCTTTCCGTATAGGCCAGGGCTATGACTGCCACGCCCTGGTGGAAGGCCGCCCGCTGATCCTGGGTGGTGTCACCATCCCGCACAAGAAGGGCCTGCTCGGCCACTCGGACGCCGATGCCCTGCTGCATGCCATCACCGATGCGCTCTTCGGCGCCGCCGCGCTGGGCGACATCGGCCGCCACTTCCCCGATACCGATGCGCAGTTCAAGGGCGCCGACTCGCGCGTGCTGCTGCGCGAGGCGGCCAAGCGCCTGGCTGCTGCCGGCTATGCCGTGGGCAACGTGGATGCCACCATCATCGCCCAGGCGCCCAAGATGGCCCCGCATATTCCCGTCATGGTGGCCAACGTGGCGGCGGACCTGGGGATTTCTGAAGGGCAAGTCAATATCAAGGCAAAAACCAATGAAAAAATGGGTTTTTTGGGACGTGAAGAAGGGATTGCCACCGAAGCGGTTGTGCTGGTCCACCGTCAAAACGGTTGAAAAACGCTGTCAGAAAGTTCCCGACACGCCGGCGTAGGACATCCACCGACACGCCAAAAGCCGCACCAGACAAGGGATTGAAGCCGGTTTGGCGCACCATTTCCCGGCATGGAAAGAAATCTAAGGCACCAGAATCAGCCATTAAAACTTTTAATGGAAGATTCGTACCGAAAATGGCTTGCATTCTCGATTTAATGAGTATAATCGTCGCGTCGTTAGGATTCGAGCTGGTAGTGCGGTTCTTCGCTGTCATTCCTCCCGAGTAACGATAAAGAGCCGGGCGCAAGCCCCAATCAATTAAATTTAGGAGTCCGTAATGGCAACTGGTACCGTCAAGTGGTTCAACGATGCAAAGGGTTTTGGTTTCATCACCCCCGATGAAGGCGGCGAAGATCTGTTCGCTCACTTCTCGGCTATTCAATCGAATGGTTTCAAGTCCCTGAAGGAAAACCAACGCGTTTCCTTCGAAGTGACCACCGGCCCGAAGGGCAAGCAAGCTTCGAACATCGTTCCGGCTGCTTAAGCTTTTCAAGCTGATAAAAAATCCCCGACACGTCGGGGATTTTTTTCGTCTGCAGCTTTCACAGTGTGAAGAAACAGACCTGAAAGAGACCTCAAAAAAATCCCCGCCCTCTTGCGAGAGGCGGGGATTTTCATTTCTGCTCAAGCAGAGCTGAATCAGATTTCTTCGTACAGCGGCAGCGTCAGGAACTCGGCGAAGGTCTCGGAGGTGGACATTTCTTCAAAGATCTTGGCCGCGCGGTCATAGGTCGGGCCATCACCTGCCACTTGCTTCACCTTGGCCAGCTCTTCCGGAATCATGGCGCGTACCATGTCGGCAGTGACCTTGCGACCGTCTTCCAGATTGCCCTTGGCACTGCGGATCCACTGCCACACCTGGGCACGGCTGATCTCGGCGGTAGCCGCATCTTCCATCAGGTTGTGGATGGGCACGCAGCCATTGCCGGCCAGCCAGGCGCCCAGGTAATGGATGCCGACGTTGATGTTGTAGCGCAGGCCGGCCTCGGTGATCGGAGTTTCCGGCTGGAAGTTGAGCAGGTCAGCGGCTTTCACTTCCACGTCCGGACGCTGCTTTTCGAACTGGTTGGGCTTGTCGCCCAGCACGGCCACGAATTCCTTCATGGAGGCTTCGACCAGGCCCGGGTGAGCCACCCAGCCGCCGTCGTAACCGTCGGTCGCATCGCGGCGCTTGTCGTTGATGATGCCCTGCATGGCGATGGCGTTCTTTTCCGGATCGTTCTTGATCGGGATCAGCGCGCTCATGCCGCCGATGGCCGGCGCGCCGCGCTTGTGGCAGGTCTTCAGCAGCAGCAGTGCGTAGGCGCGCATGAAGGGCGAGGTCATGGTGACCTTGGCGCGATCGGCCAGGCAGAAGTCCTTGTCGTTCTTGAACTTCTTGATGCAGGAGAAGATGTAGTCCCAACGACCGGCGTTCAGACCGGCGCTGTGCTCACGCAGTTCGTACAGGATTTCTTCCATCTCGAAGGCGGCGGTGATGGTTTCGATCAGCACGGTGGCCTTGATGGTGCCTTGCGGCAGGCCGATCTCGTTCTGCGCCATCACGAAGATGTCGTTCCACAGACGCGCTTCCAGATGCGATTCCATCTTGGGCAGATAGAAGTACGGACCGGCGCCGCGCGCCAGCTGTTCCTTGGCGTTGTGGAACAGGAACAGAGCGAAGTCGAAGATGCCGCCGGAGATGCGCTTGCCATCGATGGTGACGTGCTTCTCGTCCAGGTGCCAGCCACGCGGACGCACCACCAGGGTGGCGATCTTGTCGTTGAGCTTGTAGCTCTTGCCGTTCGATTCCAGCGAGATGGTGCGGCGGATGGCGTCATACAGGTTGATCTGGCCGCTGATCTGGTTGTCCCACACCGGGGAGTTGGAATCCTCGAAGTCGGTCATGTAGCTGTCGGCGCCCGAGTTGAAGGCGTTGATGACCATCTTGCGCTCGACCGGACCGGTGATTTCCACCCGGCGGCACTTCAGGGCTTCGGGGATGGGAGCAATCTTCCAGTCGCCGGTGCGGATGGCTTCGGTTTCCTTCAGGAAGTCGGGGCGTTCGCCGGCATCCAGCCGCTTGACGCGCTCGGCACGGGCGGCCAGCAGTTCCTGGCGGCGGCTTTCGAAGGCGCGCGAGAGCTTGGCGACCAGTGACAGGGCGTCAAAGGTCAGGACGTTCTCGTAACCCGGCTTGATCTCGCCGGAGATTTCCATGCCGGTGGGCAGCTTCAGTTGCGTCATGCTGGACTCCTCAAAAAGAAAAATGGACTGGTGAATCTTGTTTTCATGATTGTGCCTGAGACTATGCAGCTTTTTGCATCGCATCAGACACTTTATGTACGCAGTATATTTAAACCAAATCGATAGTAGTGAAAGCTTTTATCAATTTATCTTTGCGTTTTAGTCATAAGTGAGCAGATAATCGCCGCAGCACGTCGGCGCAGGGCCGGCGCGGCTTTGCCGCCCGTTTCCGGGTCTTTTGAAGAGGACAGCATGGACCAGTTCAAGCAGATTTCGACCTTTGCCGAGGTCGCCGCCCGTGGCAGCCTGTCGGCGGCGGCCCGTGCCGAGGGCATCGCCCCGGCCATGATAGGGCGGCGGCTGGATGCGCTGGAGGAGCGCCTGGGCGTGAAGCTGTTGCAGCGAACCACGCGCAAGATCGTGCTCACCAACGAAGGCGCAGCCTTTCTGGAAGACTGCCAGCGCATCCTGGCTGACCTGGAAGATGCCGAATCGGCGGTGTCCGAACGCAGCGCGCGTGCCAGTGGCCAGTTGCTGATTTCGGCCCCGGCCGGGTTCGGTCGCCAGCACGTGGCCCCCCTGGTGCCCTCCTTTCTGGCAGAGCACCGCGATGTCACCCTCACGCTGAACCTCAATGACCGCATTGCCGACGTCATCGGGGAAGGCATCGACGTCGCCATCCGCATTGCCACCCTGACCGACTCCAACCTGGTGAGCGTGAAGCTGGCCGAGAATCATCGGGTCATCGTCGCCGCTCCCTCCTACCTGCGCCGCCACGGCACCCCGCAGACCCCGGACGAACTGGTACGCCACAATTGCCTGGCCATGAGCAGCGAAGGCAGCCAGCGTGGCTGGACACTCAAGCAGTCCGGCAAGGTGAGCGTCTACAAGGTCGGCGGCAACATGGTCTGCAATGACGGTGAAGTGCTGCACAACTGGGCGCTGGCCGGACGCGGCCTGGCCTGGCGGTCGATGTGGGAAGTGGGCGCAGCCATCGAAGCTGGCGAGCTGGTGACGGTGCTGGACAAGTTTGCCGCTCCGGCACCATCGATCTACGCAGTGTTTGCGCAGCGACGCCACCTGCCCTTGCGCATCCGCACCTTCGTGGATTTTCTGCGTCATGCCTATGCGCAGCCGGATTACTGGAAGCAGCGTCGCTGAGGCTGCCGCAGACGCAGCCGCAGAAAAGACAAAACGGCCCCCGCGGGGCCGTCCTGGCAAGTACAGTCAGTGAGCTCAGTGCGGCAGCGTCGGGCCGGCCGGGGTCACGTCGATCTCCCGCCTGACCGGCGCCTCGCCTTCATTGACCCGGAACACGCTGACCATCTGCGCCAGCCGTCCCGCCTGGTTCTGCATCGAGGCAGCAGCAGCTGCCGCCTGCTCGACCAGGGCCGCATTCTGCTGGGTCACCTGATCCATCTGCGTAATGGCCAGGTTGATCTGCTCGATGCCGCTGGTCTGCTCGGCACTGGCTGCACTGATCTCGGCCACGATATCGGTAACGTGGCGCACGCTGCTGACCACTTCCTGCATGGTGGCACCGGCCTGCTCGACCAGGCGACTGCCGTCGCCGACCTTCGCGACCGAATCATTGATCAGCTCCTTGATCTCCTTGGCCGCCGAGGCCGAACGCTGGGCCAGCGAACGCACTTCCGAGGCCACCACGGCAAACCCGCGTCCCTGCTCACCAGCGCGCGCTGCCTCCACGGCGGCATTGAGCGCAAGGATATTGGTCTGGAAGGCAATCCCGTCGATCACGCTGATGATGTCCACGATCTTGCGCGAAGAAGCATTGATGGCGCCCATGGTATCGACTACCTGACTGACCACGCCGCCACCCTGCTCGGCCACGCTGGAGGCTGATTGCGCCAGCTGGCTGGCCTGGCGCGCGTTGTCGGCGTTCTGGCGCACGGTGGAAATCAGCTCTTCCATGGCCGAGGCGGTTTCTTCCAGTGAACTGGCCTGCTGCTCGGTACGACTGGAGAGATCCAGATTGCCGGCGGCGATCTCGGCCGAGGCCGTGCTGATGGTATCGGTGCCGTTACGGACATTGGAGACGATGCTGCGCAGGCTGTCATTCATCTCCTTGAGCGATTGCAGCAGTTGGCCGGTCTCGTCGCGCGAATTGACCTGTACCTGGGTGGCCAGGTCGCCCTCGGCCACCTTGCGCGAGACCACCACCGCCGTCTGCAGCGGCCGGGTGATGCCCAGCGTGAGCAGACGCGCCAGCACGATGCCCAGGAGCAGGATCAGCCCCTCCAGCACCAGGATCAGGATGCGGCTCTGGACGGCGATGTGATCGATTTCCTTGGCGGTCTCATCGATATCCTGGCGCTGGATGTCCACCATGTCGCGCATCAGTTTCTGATAGGTCGCGGCCGCCGGGACGAAGACCTTGTCGAGCAGGCGCATGGCCTCCTCCACGTTGCCCGCGGCCTTGAGCTTGACGATCTCGTCGCGCGAAGACAGGTAGACCTTGCGCTGCTCCCCGATTTTCTGGAACAGAGCCTTTTCCTCCGGGGTGACCAGCAAGGGTTCGACCTGTTTCTGGTACTCGGTGGAACTCTTGGTGGAGGCAGCAGCTTCCTCCGCGAAGTAGGTCGCCAGCGACGGGTCGCTGCTCTTGGCGATGGCCAGCGTGCGGCGGATACCCGCCGTCAGATTGGTATACCAGTCGCCCATGAGGCGCTCGGTCTTGATGGGGTCGCTCATCATCTCGCGCGTGGCGGACGCGACCTGCTCCAGTCGCCACAGGCTGATGCCCGCCACGATCGCGGAAAACGCCAGTATCACGGCAAAGCCCAGCGTGAGGCGTTTGCCAATGTTCATATTGCCAAGGATATTCATCTCTGCTCCATCCCCAGCGGAGCGTCCGGGCGGAGGCTCCGCAGTGTCATCTTGATTATTGTTGTCACCCCGGCAGTCCCCGACTGCCGTCCCTCAGCACTATGGCATGCGAGCGCAGGCAGGACAAGAAAGCTAAGCCTCGAACAGACGGGCAATGGCGGCTCTCTTCCTGCCTGAACGGAAAACCCGATAGTGCCCCCCAGCAGACGGGAATTCAGCTTGCCTGCTCCAGCAAGCTGGCCATGGCGGCGGTAAATCGCGGGTCCGACAGCAGGCCGACATTGAAGCGCGACCACGGGACGCTGTGCTCGGGATCAACGTGGAAGATGCTGCCCGGCGCCAGCACCACATGATGCGCCATGAGGCTCCGGGCCAGTTGCCTGGCATCGGCAAAGCCGGGAAATCTCGCCCACAGGTACATGGATTGCTGGGGCGCACAGAACAGTTGCGCCCCAAGCTGCTGCAACTGATGGCCGGCCGCTTCGGTGGCCTGCGCCAGACGGTCGCGCAGGCGCGCGGTGTGGCGGCTGAAGTGGCCATCGGACAGGATCACGTCCAGCGTGCGCTCGCAGTATTCGGAACTGCTCATGTGCACCAGCATCTTGATATCGGCCAGGTCGCTGGCCAGATCCCGATGGCAGGCAATGAAGCCCACCCGCAGCGCCGCCGAGACCGACTTGGAAAAGCTGCCGATATAGAGCGTTCGGCGCAACTGGTCCAGCGTGGCCACGCGCGGTGCGGTGGCCGGCTTGAAGTCCGCGAAGGCATCGTTCTCCACGATCAGGGCATCGTAGCGGTCGGCCAGTTGCAGGATCTTGTGGGCCTTGTGGGGGGAGGTGTCCGAGGCCGTGGGATTGTGCCCCAGCGACTGGGTGAAGAACAGCAAGGGCTTGCCCGCCACCTGCAGTTCACGCTCCAGGGCCTCAATGTCCGGCCCGTCCGGGTGGCGCGGGATGCCGATGATGCGGGCGCCGGAAAGCTTGAGCTTGCCGTACAACATGTAGTAGCCCGGTTCATCGACCAGCACCCGGTCCCCCGGGCCAATGAAGTTGCGGATCACGATGTCGAGTGCCTGGTTGGCACCGTGGGTCAGCACGATCTGGCTGGTCGCGGCCTCGATCCCATGCTGCGCGAGCTTGTGCACCAGGTGCTGGCGCAGCGGCAGGTAGCCGAAGCGGCTGCCGTAGCCGAACAGCGCGCCCATGCCGGTGCGCACTACCTTCTGATGGAACTTGTCCAGCCGCACGTCATGCAGCCATTCCACCGGCGGAAAGCCATCGCCCAGGCGCAGATGACCGGGGTCGTGCTTCAACTGCTCACGCATGAGCCAGACCACGTCCATGGCACGGCTGAGACTGCCCTCCTCCTCTTCCTTGGGACGCGGCGGCGTGGCGCACACGAAGAAGCCCGAGCCGCGCCGGGGCTCGACCACGCCCTGCGCCGTCAACTCCTCGAAGACATTGACGATGGTGTTCTTGGCGCAGTCATGCTGCGCCGACAGCGCGCGGATCGACGGCAGACGGCTGCCGGGCGCATAGGCGCCCTCGGCGATCTGGCGGCGGATCAGTTCCACCAGTGTCCGGGTCAGGGTGAGGGTCTGGGCTGGGGCCATGGGTGATCGAATCTTGCTGCAATGCAAAGGGATTGTCCTGGGTACAGTTGCATCACTGTTGGCGCCAACTGTACCCATGCGCAATGGTACACCCTTGTTATTCTGCCAGCGCTGGAGAGGGCCGCTGCAAGCGCTGCCCTTTCACAAGCCTTCATATCACGACCAAAAGAGAGACAAGCGCATGCACAGTGACACCCACTCCGCCAGCGATTCGCGACTGCCCGGATTCCGCACCCTGACCCCGCCCCAACGCCTGGCCGAAATCGCCCGACTGGCCGGACTGGGAGAAGGCGAGCAAGCCTTGCTGGGCCAACCTGGCGGCCTGCCGCTGGGCACGGCCGATGGCATGATCGAGAACGTGGTCGGCACCTTCCAGCTGCCGCTGGGCGTGGCGGGCTACTTCCAGCTCAACGGCCGCGACGTGCTGGTGCCGATGGCCGTTGAGGAACCCTCGGTGGTGGCCGCTGCCTCCTTCATGGCCAAGCTGGTGCGCGCCTGCGGCGGCTTCCAGACCTCCAGCAGTACACCCCTCATGCGCGCCCAGATCCAGCTGCTCGGCGTGACCGATCCGCATGGAGCGCGGCTGGCCATCCTCAAGGACCGCCAGGCCATCATCGACATCGCCAACAGCCGTGACAAGGTGCTCAACGACCTCGGCGGCGGGTGCCGGGACATTGAAGTCCACGTCTTCCCGGACACCCGGCGTGGCGCCATGGTGGTGACCCACCTGATCGTGGACGTGCGCGACGCCATGGGCGCCAATACCGTCAACACCATGGCCGAGGCGGTGGCCGGGCATATCGAGGAGATCACCGGCGGCAAGGTGCGGCTGCGCATCCTCTCCAACCTGGCCGACCTGCGCCTGGCGCGAGCCAGGGTGAAGGTTTCTGCAGAGGTCCTCGCCACCAGCGCTTACAGCGGCGAGGAAGTCATCGATGGCATCGTCGATGCGTATGAATTTGCTGCCGTCGACCCCTACCGCGCGGCCACCCACAACAAGGGCATCATGAACGGCATCGATCCGGTCATCGTCGCCACCGGCAATGACTGGCGCGCGGTGGAAGCCGGCGCCCACGCCTACGCCTGCCGTCATGGCCGCTACACTTCGCTGACGCACTGGGAAATTGCTGCCGATGGCGACCTGGTCGGCACCCTGGAGATTCCCATGCCGGTCGGTTTGGTAGGGGGCGCCACCAAGACCCATCCGGCGGCGCGCGCCGCGCTCAAGATCCTGGGCGTGCAATCCGCACAGGAACTGGCCGAGGTCGCGGTGGCCGTGGGCCTGGCGCAGAACATGGCGGCCCTGCGCGCACTGGCGACCGAAGGTATCCAGCGCGGCCACATGGCGCTGCATGCGCGCAACATCGCGCTGGCCGCCGGCGCCGAAGCGCACGAGATGGACTGGCTGGTCCAGCAAATGGTGGCGCGCCACGATGTGCGCGTGGATTACGCCAAATCGCTGCTGGCCGAGCGCCGCGGCTGAAGCGATGACGCACCTCAACCAACTCAAGCAACTCAAGCAACTCAAGCAACTCAAGCAACTCAAGCAGCGACAAGCGCATGACCCCGAGCCGCCCAGCGGCCAATCAAGACGAGGAGACAAACGCATGATCCCATCGAGCAAGCTGCGCAAGCTGGCAGCCGCCTGTGCCATCGCAGGCATGTTTTCGGGCCCGGCCTGGGCCCAGGTATCCGATGACGTGGTACGCATCGGTTTCATCACCGACATGTCCGGCCCCTATGCCGACACCGACGGCCTGGGTGGACTGGAAGCGATCCGCATGGCGGTGGCCGACCATGGTGGCAAGGTGCTGGGCAAGCCCATCGAGATCCTCTCGGCGGACCACCAGAACAAGGCCGACATCGCCGCCACCCGCGCCCGCGAATGGGCCGACGAACGCGGCCTGGACATGCTCATCGGCGGCGTCAATTCGGCCACGGCCTTGTCGATGAACAAGGTGATGGCCGAGAAGAAGCGCGTCTACATCAACATCGGAGCCGGCACCGCGCGCCTGACCAACGAGGAATGCACCCCCTACACCGTGCACTACGAATATGACACCGTGGCCCTGGCCAAGGGCACGGCCAGCGCGGTGATCAAGCAGGGCGGGAAGTCCTGGTTCTTCCTGGTGGCGGACTATGCCTTCGGCCATTCGCTGGCCAATGACACCAGCGCGGTGGTCAAGGCCAGCGGCGGGACGGTGGTCGGTTCGATCAAGCATCCGCCGCAGTCCTCGGACCTGTCGTCCTTCCTGCTGCAGGCGCAGGCCTCCAAGGCACAGATTCTGGGTCTGGCCAATGCGGGCGAGGACACCGTCAATTCGATCAAGGCCGCCAAGGAATTCGGCGTGACCAAGACCATGAAGCTGGTGGGTCTGCTCATGGTCATCAACGACATCCACGCCCTGGGACTGGCCAATGCCGAGGGTCTGATGATGACCGACAGCTGGTACTGGGACAAGGACGAACCTTCGCGCAAGTTTGCCGAGCGTTTCTTCCAGAAGATGAAGAAAATGCCCAGTACCCACCAGGCGGCGGCCTATTCGGCCACCATGACCTATCTGAAGGCGGTGGAGGCGGTCGGCACCGATGATTCCACCAAGGTGATGGCGCAATTGAAGAAGACCCGCATCGATGATTTCTACAACAAGGGCTACATCCGCGCCGATGGACGCAACATCCACGACATGTACCTGTACCAGGTGAAGTCACCGGCCGAGTCCAAGAAGCCCTGGGATTACCTGAAATTGCTGGAAACCATCCCAGGTGAACAAGCCTTCACCAGCGTGGCGGATTCCAAGTGCAGTCTGCTCAAGCAATGATGGCAAGGTGAAGTTTCAGAGCAAAACCTGCGGGCCCTGGCCGGCCGGCAGGTTCAGCAGTTGGAGGGCGGGACCTGCGGGGCGGGTCTCGCCCTTCATGCTTGATCTGCCGGGTGGACGACCTGGCGCTTCCTTGACGATCCGTGCGCTCTTTACATCAACGACTTGCCTTGACCGGGTCTTGCACCTACTCTTGCACCTGGGTGCGGTCTTCCAGCTGTTCGCGCTGGGTGTTGAGGTCTTCCTGGACCTTGGTCATGTCCACCAGCGCTTCCTGGAAATACTTGTTGCGCTTGTTGTTGATCTGCGCCCGGATGTCGGCCACATTGCGCTGTAGCCGCAGCACGTCGGCGCGGCCGACGTCGCCGGTCTTCTCCAGGTTGCGGTTCATCTCCAGTTCCTGCGAGGCCAGGCCGAGCATGTCATTCAAGGCTTGCAGATCCTGGTCGATCAGGGTCTTGCGCTTGATGTACAGATCCTTCTGGTTGGCGATGTATTCCTTGTAGTCCAGCAGGTCGGGATCAAACACCAGGGGCTGGCCGTACACTTCGGCCCGCAGGCGCGCCAGGCTGATCCGCAGCGCGGCCACCTTGGCGCGGCTGTCGTTGAGGGAAGTCTGGATGCGGTCCTGTTCCAGCACCATCAGCAGTTGGCCCTGCTTGACGGATTCGCCCTCCTTGACCAGGATCTGCTTGACCGGCCCGCCATCGGGTGCCTGTACCGACTGGGTACGGGAAACGGCGATCACCTGCCCCTGCGCGCGAGTCACTTGATCGATGGGGCTCAATGCAGCCCAGACCAGCAGCAGCACGACACTGAACATGGACAGGCGCAGCATCCAGCGCGCCGATACCAACGGGTTGTGGTTGTGGGATTTGATTGGATTCATCTTTGATGTCATGGTCATGGCGGGCCTCAGGCAACGGTGACGGCGTTGGTGCCAGGCGTTTCGCCACGCAGGCGGGCGAGGACGGCATCACGCGGACCGTCGAGCACGACGCGGTTGCCGACCACCACGATGACGCGGTCCACCATGGGCAGGAAGGCTGGCTTGTGGGTCACCACCACGAGGGTGCGACCGCCGCTGATTTCTTCATTGAGCACGCTCAGGCAGTGACGCTCCAGGTCTTCATCCATGGACGCGGTCGGCTCGTCGAGCAGGAAGATGTCGGGCCGACACAGCAGCAGCCGGGTAAAGGCCACCAGTTGGCGCTGCCCGCCGGAGAGGCCGCGTCCGCCCTCCTGGATTGGCAGATCCAGTCCCTTGGGATGGGCGGAGACCAGACGCAGCAGGCCGGTACGCTCCATGACCTGCCGCAGCGCTTCGTCGCCGGGATCGGGCAGACCGATGAGCAGGTTCTCGCGCAGGGTGCCGACGAACAGACGGTGATCCTGCTGGAGGTAGCCGATATGCTGGTTCAGTGTCAGGCGATTGATGTTGGCCATGTCCAGGCCATCGATGAGGATGCGCCCCTGCTGCGGCCGGTACAGGCCCGACAGCAGTCGCAGGATGGTGGACTTGCCGGCACCGATCGGGCCCAGGATGGCAACGCGCTCGCCGGCCTTGATGCTGAGCTGGTCGATGCTCATGGCATTGAGCATGCTGCCGGCATAGGTGAATTTGACTTCTTCCACGCGGAACTCGCCGCGCAGGCTGTCAGGCGTGAGCTGGCGCTCACCGCCCTGGTCGGTTTGCAGCGCATAGATCTTTTCCAGGCCGGCCAGGGTGGCCTTGGTGTGGGCGCGCTGCACCATCAGCCCGGGGATCATCGCCACCGGCGCCAGGATGCGGCCGCCCAGGATGGAACAGGCAATGAGCGCACCCATGGTGATCTGGCCGTTGATGACCAGGAAGGAACCGACGATGACGGTGGTGGAATAACTCAGTTGCTGCAGCATGGCGGCGATGTAACCGGCATGGTCGCCAATGGCGCGCATGGCCATGTCGCTGCGGATGGATTCGGCGCTCACATCGATCCAGCGCGAGAGGAACTTCCAGCCCCCGGAACCGGACTTGATGGTTTCCACCCCTTCCACCGTCTCCACCAGCAGGCCGGTCTTGAGGTTGGAGGCGGCGGCGCTCTTGTCGGCCAGGCGCACCACCTTGCGGTTGGAGAGGTAGCCGATGCCGATGGCAGTCAGCCCGAACAGGGTCGGCACCAGCGCCATCCACGGACTGGCGATGAAGGCGATCACCAGGACGAACAGCAATCCCAGCGGCAGGTCCACCAGCGTAAAGAGCGTCTGCGAGGTGTAGAAGGAACGGATCTGCTCATAGCCGCGCAACTGACCGGCCAGGCTGCCCACCGAGCCGGGCAGCTGGTCCACCCGCACTGACAGCAGGCGTTCGAAGAGGGCCTGCGAGAGCTTGGCATCGAGGCCGGACACGACGTTGTCCATGATGTGCGAGCGCGCGAACTTCATGCCCAGCTCGAAGAGGATGGCCAGCGAAACGCCGATGGCCAGCACGATCAGCGTGGCCACGCCGTGGG
Source organism: Herbaspirillum sp. C7C8 (assembly GCF_022627875.1). Classification (NCBI taxonomy): domain Bacteria; kingdom Pseudomonadati; phylum Pseudomonadota; class Betaproteobacteria; order Burkholderiales; family Oxalobacteraceae; genus Herbaspirillum; species Herbaspirillum sp. C7C8. The sequence continues at coordinate 13,802 of NZ_JABXGG010000009.1, read as the reverse complement.
TGGGAATGACGCGGTCGTAGACCTGCATGGAGAAGATCGACGCCCCCAGGGCGATGATGCTCATGACCACCGAGGCGATGACCACTTCGAGGATGACGGGACGGAACTCGGCCAGCGCCTCCTTGAAGACACGCTCGAAACCGTGCTGTTCTTCCTTGCTGCTCAGGGCGGCAAAATCGAACTTGTAGGCGCCCTCTTCCAGATCACTGTCGCTGATGAGGGCATGCCCTTCTTCACTGATGAAGATCCAGCGACCGTCGGGACGCTGGTCGACGATGACGCCCCAGCCACGCTCACCGACCACGCCCAGCATGGGCAGCTGGGCACGCTCGGGCTTGTCCAGATGCTGTGCCTTGGGCAGACTCAGGGCGCCACACAGCGCATTGATATCCATATCGGCCGCAGCATTTTTTCCCATCGCGCTGGCAATGGCTGCATTGAGTCGCACGCTGTCGATGACCACACCGTGACGCCGCGCGGCGGTCGTCACGGCCCATGCAAGGGAAGATGCCAGCTCGCTCATGGGGAGACCCCCGGCAGAGCGGCAATGCAGCCAGCTTGCGACTGGGCGTGAGCGTTGCCCGTTGCGGCGCAGGCTGGATGCGGCAATCTGGGACAGGAATGGATGTGCTTTCTCATGGCGATTCGTTTGGTTTGGTATCAGCGGCGACGATCGGCCTTCCTTCACGGGAAGGACTGTCGAAGACGCCTCGTTTCAGGACGGACTCGGCTTGATCGACAGTGAGAGCGAAAAGCAGGAGGAAACCCCTCAGACGATGCGTCGCGTAATGCCAGAAAAAACCCGGATGACGTCATCGATGGTGTTTCGCCACGCTAGCGGAAGGGGGCGAAACCGAGGGAGATCACGTCCGGAATCAGGCGCTGCGGCAGATCGTCAATGAGGCTAATGATCTTTGAAAATATAGAAATTTTTAATTGTCCTTTAGTTCATCGTGGACATATTTTCCATTCTCAAAAAACTAAGTAAATGACGAATATTGTCTAATCGACTTGATGTCTCTCTATGAGAGATGTGGAGAGAAGAAAGTGTGCAAGTGAAGAGAAAGCCTGCCTGCTCTGTCGCGACAATCAAAGCAATACGCTATGTCGCCTGAAAGCCTCTTCATAAGCGGCCTACAACAAAAGAACTCCCCTCGAATCATCTGCAACCCGAGGGGAGCTTGTTGCCATTCGCCACCGAATAATCCGACAAAAGTCAGCGTTGGTGACAGCGTCTCCGCTAGACCATGAACAGCGACGCGTAGGTGACTTTATCTAACATTTTCTTCCAGAATAATTGTCCTATGGTGCTGGCGATATGAAGTTTTAAAAAGGAAAGGAAAACTTCGGCGATTGGGGCAGCACATATCTGAAAAAAACGTCGCAGAAGAGCGTAAAAAAGCCAGTGCGGAGTCAGCCAAAGCAGCGCCTGCGAAGACCGCCCTCAGGTCAGGGGGATCAAGGATGACGCCATCCCTGCTGCCGTTTCCACGCGAACCTCATCGACGGCGGGAGCACACTGCGAGGTGGAGGCAGGCTGGGCGGGCAACAACGCCAATGCACTCTGCGACATGCTGCAATAGCGGGAAAATTCACCGGCCAGCATGGGTCGCGCGTAATACCAGCCCTGCGCATAGTGGACCCCGGCCTGATCCAGAAAGCTCGCCTGTGCCGCCGTTTCCACGCCCTCGGCCACGATGGCCAGCCGGAGCTTGTGGGCCAGGTCGATGATGCAGCCCAGTACCGGATGCGGCGGGGTATCGCTGCCGATACCGGTGACGAAGCTGCGATCCAGCTTGAGGACATCACAGGGCAGTTCGTGCAGATAGCGCAGGCAGGAATAACCGGTGCCGAAATCGTCCAGCGCGATGACATGCCCCCTGCAACGCGCCTCGGACAAGGTCATGCGGCTGGCCCGGGTTTCCATGCTGCTGCCCTCGGTAATCTCCAGCCAGAGCTGGGCGGGCGCCACGCCGGTGGCGGCCAGAGCAGCATCGAGCGCCTTCAGTATCCTGCCGCTGTTGACGTCCTGGGCCGGGATGTTGATGGCCAGATGCAGCTGCGGATGGGCGCGCAGCGTCGGGGCCATGTCGTTGAGGGACTGTGCCAGCACCAGATCGGTGATGGCATCGAGGTAACCGTGCCGTTGCGCCGCCGGCAGGAAGTGATCGGGAGCGAGCAGCGCGCCATTCTCGCGCTGCCAGCGCACCAGGACTTCGGCGCCGGCGCAGCGACCGTCGGCCAGCACCACGATGGGCTGATAGACGACGATGAATTCCTCGCGCTGGATGGCGCGCCTGAACTGCGCTTTGGTGATCATGATCCTCCCGGCTGCAGACGCGCTGCGGTATCTCTTCAGGTCACCGCCGGCGCGCAGGATGATGTTCAGCGCACCTGGTCCAGTCCATACGCCCACAATTGCAGCTTGCGGCCGTTGGCAATGATCATGGCCGTGACGTCGGCCTTTTGCAGGTCGGTTTGTACCACCTCACGCGCGGCATTCATCACGTCCAGCCAGGAGCGTCGGCCGGAGAGATACTGGCGAGTGTAGGAGGCCAGCACCTCCTCGGACGACAACGCCACGTCCTCCAGGTTGCGCGAGCGCGCCTCGGCCTGCTGATATTCGGTATAGGTGGCGGCGATCTGCGAAATCAGTTCCAGCCGGGCGGCATCCACCGCCAGCACGGCCGACTCGTAGCGTCCCTGTGCAGCCGCCACTTCGGAGCCCAGCGACAGGCCGGCGCCCAGCTGCATCTGCATGCCGATGAAGGCGCGGTTGGCATCGGGGGTGTGGGCGACGCTGAAGTTGCCGCGCTGGTGTTCCAGGCGGGCGTAGACTTCAGGCCAGTAGGAAGCGCTACGGATCCGGATGGCCGATTCCTGCACCTTGGCATCGGCACGCAGCCGCTTGAGCAGCGGACTGCTCTGGAGCATGCTCTCGGTGAGCACAGGCAGCTCCTCGCTGATGGACAGCTTCACCACATCGGCGCGCAGTTCCTCGTCGCGCAAGGGCAGGCCGACCAGTTGCTCCAGTTGCAGCCGGGCCGACTGGCGGCTGGCCTTGGCGCCCAGCAGGTCGGTCAGCGCCTGGTCTCGGCGCCCCCGCACCAGGGTCACGTCCACGCGCGCGGCAGCGCCTTCCTTCTCGCGGCGCTGGCTTTGTGCGAGGAAGTCCTCCAGCGCCTTCAGGTTCTTCTGGTTGGCCTCGGCCGCCAGGTCCGAGCGCACCCACAGGCTGTATTGCGAAATGACCTGCTCAGCCAGGCGGAAGCGCTGCTCACGCAGGGCTTCCTCGGCCGAGGTGCGGTTGTGACCGGCCTGCTCCAGCTGTGCCGTCAGGCGGCCACCGGACCACAGCGTCTGTTGCAGGCGCAGGATGACGACGGTGTCGTCGCCACCGTAGGACACGTCCCGCTTGCTGGTCGCGCCAGCGCGTTCGACCGACATCGAGGGCGTGGGGAAGAATTGCCATCTGGCCGAGGAGATGCTCTCGCCGGCGGCGTCGACGGCGCGCTGGCGGGCCACGGCAGCGGGATTGTTGAAGGCGGCCTGCTGCACCAGCTCACCCAGGGTGACGGCCCCGGCAGGCAGGCTCAGCACCGCCAGCGAGGCCGCCAGTACGGCCGTGAAGCGGCGGGTGCCGCGCTGCATGACCGAGGTCCGGAAAGACTGCGGGCCGCGCGCGCGGCCAGGGGAAAGAGTGTCGTTCATCTGCGCTCATGTTGGGTTGCTCTCGTCCGCTGCGGACCCTCGCGGAAATCCGACCGACACGGCAGCCGCACTGGCGGGAAACGAGAATAGGCTTTGGATGATCGCGGAAACGACAGGAGCGACTAATTGTCCCTTGGTGCAGAAAGCTTCATATCGCCTCGAAAAACTTCGAGGAATGGAATGAGGATCAAGATGCGCGCCGCACGGACGCGGCCCGGCGCGATTGCCAGGTCCGGTGCAGCGGCGTGATGCCGCTGTCTTTCGGGCGGATTCAGGAGGAGAACGAGGCGACTGCCAGGGCTGCGCGCAGCAGGGTCATCACTTCGTCCCAATCTCCTGCACGCTGCTGGCGGAACAGCCGGGCGGTGGGATACCAGGGCGAGTCATGGCGTTGCAGGAACCAGCGCCAGTCCGCGGCATACGGCAGCGCGATCCAGACCGGCAAGCCCAGTGCACCGGCCAGGTGGGCGGCGGCCGTATCGACGCTGATGACCAGATCCATGCAGGAGAGTGCCGCCGCCGTATCGGCGAAGTCACGGATGCCCTCCCCTACGGCATGCCATTGCGGCCCGGCCTGCTGCAGCCACTGCGCATCCTCGGGGCGCAGGTCGGGCTGGATCACGAACAAGGACACCCCCTCGCGCGCCTTCTCCAGCGCGGCAAAGCGGGCCAGCGCGATGGACCGGCGGGCATCATTGAGGTTGCCCGGATTGCCCGAGCAGACGATGCCCACGCGCACCTGTCCCGGCACACGCGGGGCCAGGCCGTCCAGATGCCGTTCCCACTGCGCTTTCAGGGCGATATGAACATTCAGGTAGGGTACCGGTGCCGGGATATTGTCCATCGTCGTATTGCACACCAGCGGCAGGCTCATCAGCGGCAGCTGGTAGTCCACCGGGGGCAGGGCGCTGCCGGAGGCGACCAGTTCAATGCGCGCGGCCAGGGGCAGCTGCTGCATCAGGGTGAACAAACTTTCCGGAATCTCCAACACCACCTCGGCCCCGGCCTCGACCATCTGCTGCACATAGCGGCTGAACTGGATGGTATCGCCCTGCCCCTGCTCGGCCCACAGCAGGATGCGCTTGCCGGCCAGCGAACTGCCGCCGTTCCAGGGCGGGATGGCGGCGTGGCGGTAAGGATCGGCGCCGCGCCCTTCCCAGCGCCATTCGTAGAGCGGCCAGGCTTCTTGCAGCCGACCCAGCACCAGCAGCGACAGCGCCAGGTTGACGTGGGCATCGGCGTCGGCGGCGTTCATGCGCAGGGCGCGACAAAAGCTGTCGATGGCTTCCTCGTGCTCGCGCAGGCGCGCCAGCGTGGTGCCACGGCTGACGTGGGCATCCACCAGATCGGGGTCGAGGATCAGGGCCTGGTCGTAGTAACGCAGGGCTTCCTGGTACTCCCCCGAGGCATGTTCGATCAACCCCGCATCCAGCCAGTATTGCGCCCGCTGATCGAAGCGCAGCAGTACCTGGCGCAGACATTGGCGGGCGGCTTCCCACTGGCGCAAGCGCTCGTGCAGGCGGGCCTTGCGGTGCCAGGTATCGGGCACATCGGGATTGCGCTGCAGCGCCTCTTCCAGCAAGGCCAGGGCCTGGAGATCGTTCTTGCCGGAGGGCGACATGCCCAGCAAGGCGGCGGAAGCGGCAACGAAGAACTCGGGGCGTTCATGCCCGGCTTCGATCAGGTCGCGATAGAGCAGGAAGGCATCTTCATGACGTCCCTGCTCGTAGAAGGCACGGCCCAGGCGATAGCGCAGGGCAAGGGCCTGCTCGCTGTCGGGGTCCACCAGCGGCAGGGCCTGCTGCCAGGCCAGGGCGGCTTCCTCGAAGCGCCCCTGGGCGGCCACGACACTGCCCAGCAGTTGCAGCGCATCGGCGTGCCGGGGATGGCTCTCCAGCAGGGAGAACAGCAGGCGCTCGGCAGCGGGATAGTCGTCCTGGTGGAAATGGTCGAGGGCGAGGCGCAGGGTATCGGTGGTGTTCATGGCGGGCGGGATGAGACAGAGCCGCGTATTGTCTCATCCCTGCCCGGCCACCGGGTCAGTGCTTGAACACCAGCACCGGATCGGCGCGATAGAGGGCCGGATACATCTTCTGCAGATTGTTGATCTTGGGCAGATCGTTGTAGGCGATGTAGGGCTGGTCGGGATACAGGGTGGCGTAGTCCTGGTGGTAATCCTCGGCGCGATAGAAGCCTTGCAGCGGTGCCACCTGGGTCACGATGGGGGCGCTGAAGACCTTGGCGGCGTTGATCTGGGCAATGTAGGCCTGGGTTGCCTGGGCCTGATCGTTGCTGGAGGTGAAAATGGCCGAGCGGTATTGCGTACCATGATCCGGTCCCTGGCGATTGAGCTGGGTCGGGTCATGCGCCACGGAAAAATAGATCTGCAGGATCTGGCCGTAGGAAATCTTGCGCGGATCATAGGTCACCTGTACCGCTTCGGCATGACCGGTGGCCCCCGAACTGACCATGGGATAGGTGGCCGAATCCGCCTTGCCACCGGCATAGCCGGAGACCGCCTGCAATACTCCCCGGGTATGCTGGAACACCCCCTGCACACCCCAGAAACAGCCACCGGCCAGCACCACGGTGGCGCTGCTGGCGGTGGACGGCAGCACGGCCTTGCCGCTGGGTGCGGGAACGGCCACGGCCGCTTCGGCGGCCAAGGTGGAAGCACAGGCCAGCGCCAGGCAAAGGCTGGCAGCTGAGGCCAGGACGGCAGGTTTGAACAGAGACATGGCAGGACTCCCAGAAGACAATCCGGAAAATCGGATCAAACGATCAGTTCAGAGAAGGGAAACAGGAAGATTTCAGCGTCGCACGGGTTGTCCCGGCGCGCTCGACACCCGGTTCAGCCGCCACAGCAGGCGCAGTGCGAGCATCACCCCGACCAGCACCGCAAACAACAGCGGCTGGGCGATCAGGTTCTTGCCGGCCTTGTCCCACCAGTAATGCAGCACGCCCAGCGGCACGATCAGGTAGATCAGACGATGCAGGACCTGCCAGCGTTTGCCGCCCAGGCGCCGCACCATGCCGTTGGTACTGGTGATGGCCAGCGGGATGGACAGCAGCAGTGCCAGTACACCGACGGTGATGAAGGGGCGCTTGACGATGTCCTTCCAGATCTCGCCCAGGTCGAAGAAGTGATCGAACCAGACGAAGGTCGTGAAGTGCAGGCACAGATACAGAAACGCCATCAGCCCCAGCATGCGCCGCATGCGCACCAGCCAGTTCAAGCCGGTGATCTTGCGCAGGGGCGTGACGGCCAGGGTGATGCAGAACAGGTACAGGGTCCAGTCCCCGGTGCTGTGAGTGATGAATTCCAGCGGGTTGGCACCCAGCCCGCCGCTCAAGCCCAGCGCGACCAGCCGCCCCAGCGGGACGAAGGCCAGTGCCAGGAACAGCCACCACAGTAGCGTGACGGTGCGGGGCTTCAAGGTGCGCAAGGCGGCGGGGGCAAGCTGCATGGGCGGTCCCGGCTTCAGAAGAACTTGCGCAGGTCCATGCCGGTGTACAGGCTGGCTACGTCGTTGTATCCGTTGAACATCAGCGTCTTGCGCTTGGGTGCGAAGAAGCCGTCCTCACCGATGCGCCGCTCGGTGGCCTGCGACCAGCGCGGGTGGTCGACGTTGGGGTTGACGTTGGAATAGAAACCGTATTCCTGCGGTGCGTAGAGGTTCCAGGCGGTCTTGGGCTCGTCCTTGACGAAACGGATCTTGACGATGGACTTGGCCGACTTGAAACCGTATTTCCAGGGCACGATGATGCGCACCGGTGCCCCGTTCTGATTGGGCAGCACTTCGCCGTACATGCCCAGGGTCAGCAGGGTCAACGGGTGATTGGCCTCGTCCATGCGCAAACCTTCACGATACGGCCAGTTCAGGATGGGCGTGGACAGGCCGGGCATCTGCTTCTTGTCGGCCAGGGTGACGAATTCGACGTACTTGGCATTGCCGGTCGGCTCGGCCTTCTTGATCAGGGCCGAGAGCGAATAGCCGATCCAGGGAATCACCATCGACCAGCCTTCCACGCAACGCATGCGATAGATGCGCTCTTCCAGCGGCGCCAGCTTGGTGAGGGCGTCCAGATCCAGCGTCATGGGCTTCTTGACCTCGCCTTCGATGTCGACGGTCCAGGGGCTGGTCTTGAGGGTGCCGGCATTCTTGGCCGGATCGGCCTTGTCGGTGCCGAATTCGTAGTAATTGTTGTAGCTGGTGGCGTCCTTGTAGGCGGTCTGCTTGTCCATGACCGCATAGGCGTTGTTGAGATGGGCCGGCAGTTTCCGGCCCTGCTGCGCGAACGCCTGCGGCAGCGCGCCCATGCCGCCGGCCAGTGCGGCACCGGCCGCCGCGCGCGCCATGAAGCTGCGGCGCGACAGGTAGAGATCACGCGGGGTGATCTCGGAGGCGGTCGGGATGTCAATCTGGTCGGGACGGATCTTGATCAGCATGGTGCACTCCGAAAAAAAGAGATGAATGCAAAGCGGCGACAAGGTCTGGACCTTGACGGAGGAAAGTCATGGTAAAACCCCTGCGGTGACGCGCGGGTGTCGATTTGATGACAATTTTGTCATGAAGAAAAATCCCTCCATTGCTAGAATCGAGTGCATTTTCCAGCCATTCTCCCCGATCCCGGCCGCCTTTGCAGCGGCCTTTCCCCTGACTTTCACGGTTTCCCCACAGCATGGCCATCCTGGTAATCGAAGACGACCCCAAGACCGGTGACTATCTGCGCAAAGGCTTGCGCGAATCCGGCTATGCCGTCGACCTGGCCCGCACCGGCAGCGACGGCCTGCACATGGCGCTGGAGCAGGACTACGACCTGGTGGTGCTGGACGTGATGCTGCCGGGCCTGGATGGCTGGCAGGTCATGAGCGCGCTGCGCAGCAAGCGCGATCTGCCGGTGCTGTTCCTGACGGCCAAGGACCAGGTGGAAGACCGTATCCGCGGTCTGCAACTGGGCGCCGACGACTATCTGGTCAAGCCCTTTTCCTTCACCGAGCTGGTCCTGCGCATCCGCACCCTGCTGCGCCGCGGCGTCACGCGTGAAGCCGAGGTCTACGAGATCGCCGACCTGCAACTGGACCACGTGCGCCACAAGGTCACGCGCCAGGGTGTCAACATCGCGCTGACCAACAAGGAATTCATGCTGCTGCACCTGCTCATCAAGCGCCAGGGTGAAGCCCTGTCCCGCACCGTGATCGCCTCGCAGATCTGGGATATGAACTTTGACAGCGACACCAACGTGGTCGATGTCGCCATCAAGCGCCTGCGCGCCAAGATCGATGCCCCCTTCGAGAAGAAACTGATCCACACCGTGCGCAGCGTCGGCTACATGTTCTCGGAAACGCCGTGAGCGCCGCGCTTCCCCCCGTGCGCGGCTGGACCCTGACCGCCCGGGTCACTGCCCTGTTCGCCCTGATGACCGCGCTGGTGGTGACCGGCCTGGGCGTCTACCTGGACCGCGCCGCCGGCGAGGCGCTCTCGCAGCGTGCCGACCAGGCGCTGATCGGGCGGGTGGAGCACTTCCGCAACCTGATGCACGATCTGTACAACGTCGAGCAGATGGAGCAGCGCCCCGCCCTTTTCGAAAGCATGATGGGCAACGAGCAGGATGTGCGCATCTTCCGTCGCCAGGGAGGCGCGCCCTTCATCCAGAGCAATCCCGACCATCTGGTGCCGCCACCGATGACGCCGCTGCCGGTGGGCAGCCCGGTCAGCTCGGCCAGCCTGCAGACCAGCTATCGGACCGATGGCGTGCGGGTGCGCTGGGTATCGGCCCTGGCCGATGTCGGCCAGGGTGGCCAGGGCGGCAACCGCGTGGAGATCGTCGCGGCCTACGTCATGGTGCAGGAAAGCCGCATGATGCACAGCTACCGCTGGCGTATCGCCGGGGCCGCCGGGGCGGCGATCCTGCTGACCTCGCTGTTGGGATTCGTGCTGTTGCGGCGCGGACTGCAACCGCTGGAGGCCATGAGCCAGCGCGCCGCCCAGATCACGCCGGACCATCTGTCGACCCGCCTGGAGCAGCACGGCATGCCGGCCGAACTGCGGCGCGTGGCGCTGTCCTTCAATGCCATGCTGGATCGACTGGAGGCCGGCTATGACCACCTGGCACAGTTCTCCGGCGACCTGGCCCACGAGATCCGCACCCCCATCAACGTGCTGATGGGCCAGAGCCAGGTGGCGCTGGGTCAGCGCCGCAGCCTGGACGAATATGAACAGTTGCTCGAATCGAATGTGGAAGAATTGCAGCGGCTCGCGCGCATCGTCGAGAACATCCTGTTCCTGGCCCAGGCCGACCATGCCACGCTGGCAGTGGAGTGCAGCGCGCTGGACCTGCATGAAGAACTGGGCAAGGTGACCGATTACTTCGAGGGCATCGCCGACGAACGCGGCCTGCGTTTCGAACTGCAGGCGCAAGGCATCTGCCATGCCAATCGCGACATGTGGCGCCGTGCGGTCAACAACCTGGTCATCAACGCGGTGCGCTACGGCCAGGCCGACAGCGTCATCCGCATCCAGGCCGCAGCGGACGCCAGCGGCAGCCGCATCCTGGTGGACAACCGCTGCGAGGGGGTCACGCCCCAGGCGATGGCACGCATGTTCGACCGTTTCTATCGCGGCGACCGCTCGCGCAGCGCCTTCACCGAATCCAATGGCCTGGGACTGGCCATCGTCAAGGCTATCCTGGCCCTGCATCGTGGCGCGGCGGCGGTGGAGTGTCCGCAGCCGGGCTGGATACGCTTCAGCCTGTTCTTCCCTGCGGCGGCAGCGCAGTCGGGGCCGCTTCCGGCGCCGCACTGACGGTCTTCTGCGCGGCCTGGGCCGCCAGTTCGGCCTCGCGGGCTTCGGCAGCACGGCGCGCCTTCTGCGCCGCCGACGCGCGGGTGAAGATGATCTTCAGGGCGGCCATCACCGGCACCGAGAGGAAGATGCCGGCCACTCCGCCCAGCTGGTCTCCGGCCAAGAGGCCCAGAATCACCATCAGCGGGCTGACCTCCACGCCTTCGCTCATCAGATAGGGATTGAGCACGTAATCCTGAAACACCCGATAGGCGACGATGAAGCCGACCAGCCACAGCAGGTGGTCATAGCCACTGAAACCGGCCACCACCAGCGCCGCCGCACTGGCCGCCAGCGGGCCGGCAAAGGGAATGAACTCCAGCACCGCCGCCAGCCCCGCCAGCAGCATGGCGTAGGGGACGCCCATGAGGGAGAAGGCGATACTGTAGGCCACGAAGGTGGCAATGGCCAGCAAGAGCAGCGCCCGTACGTAGCGCGAGAGCAGCACGTCCAGATCCTTGATGATGCCATCCCACAGCTTGCGGTTGGAACGATTCATCCAGGACAGAATTTCATCACGCATGGCCGGTGCCTCCTTGATCAGCAGGAAGCTGATGACCGGCACCAGCACCAGGTAGATCAGGTTGCTGGCCGCGTGCATCACGCCCACGCCGAACTGCTTGGCCAAGGGCATGGCCTGGTCGGTACCATTGGCGAGCTGGTCGCGAACGAAACCGAGGATGCGCGCGCGCAGCGGTTCGGCAAATCCCGGCAGCGGGATGTGCGAGACGGCATCGCTGGAGCGCAGCAGCGCCGGCAGCTGTTCGGACAGCCGCAAGGCCTCTTCCTGGATACGCACCCCGAAAATGCTCACGACCGCTGCCACCATACCGATGGCCAGCACGAACACCACTGCGATGGAAACCGCACGCGGCACCCGGGCCGGGCGTACCCGCTCGATCTGCTCCACCAGCGGATAGACCAGATAACTGAAGAAGACGGCAAACACCAGCACCAGCACGGTGGCCGAAATGGTATAGGTGACGTAGAGCAACAAGGCCACCAGGAAGACGGTCCAGACGATCCTGGCGACGCGAAAATCGAAACCCAGCATAAACATTCATCCTTGGAAAATCAGACGCGCCTCACCTGCGTCACGGAGCACCCCGCCCCCGCTACGGCTGAGCTGCGATTGCACCTTATTTGATCCGCATCATGTTTCCTATCAGTCAAATCCTTCAGGCTGTGTAGGAAAGCGTGAAAATACCTTCATGCAGCGCGACAAGATGCTGAACTCAGGGCTGCGTCCTTGCGGAACCGGGAAGTCCGCAAGACGCGATGTCGTCACGAAGAGACATTCATACGTCTCCTCCGCCCTGTCAGCCGCCTGAGCCTGCCGCCGACCTGCGCCCGCGAATGCACACGGGGCGCGTGTCATTCTCATCAGTGATATCTGTTATCAGAAAATACACGAGAACATGACATTGCGACGGGTCAGGCAATTGCTTTAAATTTCAGTAATTACTGAAATTTCGAAAGTTTTTAACATGGAAAAACAGGTACTCAGTCCTCTCATGCAGCGCTTCATCAGCCACTTCGGCGAGATGGGCAGCCGCTGGGGCATCAATCGTACGGTGGGCCAGATCTATGCCCTGCTGTATATCTGCGGCTGCCCGCTCAATGCCGACGAGATTGCCGAATACCTCAGTTTTTCGCGCTCCAACGTGAGCATGGGCCTGAAGGAACTGCAGTCCTGGCGGCTGGTGAAATTGCTGCACAAGCCGAATGATCGTCGTGAATATTTCGAACCGCCCGGCGACATCTGGGAAATCTTCAAGGTCCTGCTGGAGGAACGTCGCCGCCGCGAGATCGAACCGACCCTCTCGATGCTGCGCGATGCCCTGCTGGAAGCGCCCGGCAGCAAGGATGACAAGGAAGTGCAAAAGCGCATGCGCCAGATGTATGAACTGATCGAGCTCTCCAGTTCCTGGTTCGACGATGTGCAGCGCCTCTCGCCGGAGACCCTGGTGTCATTGATGAAGATGGGTTCCAAGGTCAAGAAACTGCTGGACGTGCGCGACAAGTTCCGCCTCGGCAGCAGCAACGACAAGGAGTAATTCAGATGCAGCTCACGCAATCCCGCAAACGACCGTGGCGCTGGCCACGCCTGACCCAGCTGCCGCTGGGGGTGGAGATCACCCTGCTGCTGGTAGTCAAGATCGCCCTCATCACGGTGCTGGCCAGGACCTTCTTCGCCCATCCCGAGGCCAAGCACATGCAGATGCCGGTGCAGCGGGTGGAGCAGCGCATGCTGTCCTTCACCGCGCCGCCGGCAAGCACCGAACAAATTCAAGACCTGTCCGCCAAACAACAAACGGAGTAACACAACATGGTTCCCATCGATGAAGTCGTCTCGCTATCGCGGCTGCAGTTTGCCGTCACGGCGCTCTATCACTTCCTGTTCGTCCCCCTGACCCTGGGCCTGTCCTGGATCCTGGTCATCATGGAGTCGGTCTATGTCATGACCGGCAACCAGATCTACAAGGACATGACCCGCTTCTGGGGCAAGCTCTTCGGCATCAACTTCGCCATGGGCGTGGCCACCGGCATCACCCTGGAATTCCAGTTCGGCACCAACTGGTCCTACTATTCGCACTACGTGGGTGACATCTTCGGCACCCCGCTGGCCATCGAGGGCTTGATGGCCTTCTTCATGGAATCGACCTTCGTCGGCCTGTTCTTCTTCGGCTGGGACAAGCTCTCCCGCAAGCAGCATTTGATCGTCACCGTGCTGGTGGCGCTGGGCTCGAACCTGTCGGCGCTGTGGATCCTCATCGCCAACGGCTGGATGAACAATCCGGTGGGCGCCGAATTCAACTTCGAGACCATGCGCATGGAACTGGTCAGCATGACCGACGTGATCTTCAACCCGGTGGCCCAGGTCAAGTTCGTGCATACCGTGGCAGCGGGCTATGTCACGGCCTCCATGTTCGTGCTGGGGGTCTCCGCCTGGTATCTGCTCAAGGCGCGTGATACCGCCTTCGCGCTGCGTTCCTTCGCCGTGGCTGCCGGTTTCGGCCTGGCCGCCACGCTCTCGGTGATCGTCCTGGGGGATGAATCGGGCTATACCGCCGGTGAAGTCAACAAGGTCAAGCTGGCCGCCATCGAAGCCGAGTGGGACACCCACCCCGCCCCGGCCGGCCTGACCCTGTTCGGCCTGCCCAACGACAAGGAAGAGCGCACCGATTACGCCATCAAGATTCCCTACGTACTGGGCTTGATCGGGACACGCTCGGTCGATACCCA
>NZ_JABXGG010000099.1:0-234 GCF_022627875.1 Herbaspirillum sp. C7C8 | reverse complement strand
GCATGCCAGCTATAGCAAGGTGGTCAGCCGGTCGCCTGTGCTCCGCAGGTTCCACCCGCTGGACTCACTTGCTGCGTGCGTGGCGCCAAGATGTCGCAGTAAGGGATCCTCTGCTGTGACGCGCTGCTTCGGCCGGTCAGACCTCAACCTTGTACCCAAGAGTGAGGTCGGCTGCGTTGGCTCCTCTGATGCCCCAATTTACTTTGGGGGTCTCAGTGATAGTGATCTCAAGAC
>NZ_JABXGG010000098.1:0-235 GCF_022627875.1 Herbaspirillum sp. C7C8 | reverse complement strand
CATAGGGTATTATGAAAGCATGGACGATGGGATTAAAGATGAAAATCATGAAGTCAACAATGATGATGACGATTATCAAGTTCAAGAAATTGTGCAAGAAGAGGACGATCATGATGAAGATGAAGAAAAGAAAGAATAACAAGGGTGGGAACGGGGAAGCGGGCAAGCAAGCTTACAAAATCATGGCCGATTGAACAAGGGGGAGGGAGAGAAGGAAAGAGAAGCAGGGCAGTAT
>NZ_JABXGG010000097.1:0-235 GCF_022627875.1 Herbaspirillum sp. C7C8 | reverse complement strand
AGCGTAATCAGACCTACAACAAGCTGCTGCCCAACGCGGGCCTGAAATACCAGCTCGATGAGCGTGACCAGTTGTTCTACAGCCTGTCGCGCAACATGCGCGTGCCGCAGAACTACGTGCTGTACGACAAAGGTGCCAACTCGATCGACTCCAAGCCGGAAACCAGCTGGAACCATGAACTGGGCTGGCGCTACACCGCCGACGACATGACCCTGGCCGCCACCCTGTTCTACAT
>NZ_JABXGG010000096.1:0-238 GCF_022627875.1 Herbaspirillum sp. C7C8 | reverse complement strand
CCACCAGGTCGCGCTCGGCGTTGGTCATGTAGGGCACCTCGGCGGAGGAACCGAGGACGAACAGCCCGGACACGCCGCCGTCGAGCAAGTGGATGGTGAGGTTGTGCAGGGACGCGGTGTCGATGCTGCCGTCTGCGTGGCGGGGGGTGACGACGGGCGGGATGACGCCGGAGAACTGGGAAGACACGGGAAAACTCCGATAACTGGGTTGGTAGAAGAGAGAGATGGGTGGTCTAGG
>NZ_JABXGG010000095.1:0-239 GCF_022627875.1 Herbaspirillum sp. C7C8 | reverse complement strand
CGCCAAGCCAGATCAGCAGCAGACGGGTCGGTTTCATTTCCGCGTCATTGCCTTGGTGCCGGAATCTGATCAAGCAACTGCTTGAGCACCTGGTCTACCTCCAGCCCATCGATGTCCAGCTCAGGCGCAATACGTACCCGGTGACGCAATACAGCCAGGGCGCAGCCCTTGATGTCGTCTGGTGTGACAAATTCCCCGCCGCGCAGCAGGGCACGTGCGCGAGCTCCGCGCACCAGAGC
>NZ_JABXGG010000094.1:0-239 GCF_022627875.1 Herbaspirillum sp. C7C8 | reverse complement strand
GACCCAAATTCGCGCCTTGCACTTCATCCCAAACGGGACTCGCTCGCACTCACGCCTATTTATGAAATGGGTTCTAACTTCAAAGTGCGACTACCAAGCGGCGTCGCACGTCTTCTGCATCGGCGCAGTATCGCCTCGTGGTAGCTGACTACAAGCGGCTACTAGGGCCTGTTCACATTAAATCTGCGAGATGCGTTGCCCCCAGAAGGCGTGGTGGCAAGGCGCGCGTCAGGGCTGGT
>NZ_JABXGG010000093.1:0-240 GCF_022627875.1 Herbaspirillum sp. C7C8 | reverse complement strand
ATTAAGAATTGATCGCATTCTAAGCGCCGTTTGTGGAACCTGGCAATGCGCAGGCGCTACAAGGCCTTGGCCAAAAACGCTGCTGTGCGGCTGTCGGCGCACCCGGCCACCTCCTGCGGCGTGCCACTGGCCACTACCTTGCCCCCGGCATCTCCGGCCCCAGGCCCGATATCGATCACCCAGTCGCTTTGCGCCACCACGCGCATGTCATGCTCGACCACCACCACGCTGTGCCCGCTG
>NZ_JABXGG010000092.1:0-240 GCF_022627875.1 Herbaspirillum sp. C7C8 | reverse complement strand
CACCAGGACCCTACACACCGGTTCGCAGAACGACGAAGACAACTACTTCGGGCCGCTGAACAACGTGAACCACTTCAACGCCGTCACGTCCGTGGTGGAAAACCTCCCGGCCAACTGCCGCATCGAAACCGGCGGCCACCGGGCGGGGGAGAAGGGCTACTTCTTCGAGCCCACCATCATCACCGGCGCCAAGCAGACCGACGACGTGGTGCAGCAGGAGACCTTCGGCCCTGTCATCAC
>NZ_JABXGG010000091.1:0-241 GCF_022627875.1 Herbaspirillum sp. C7C8 | reverse complement strand
CATCACGATGGCTTCGCGCAGCGGGTCGATCGGTGGGTTGGTCACCTGGGCGAACTGCTGGCGGAAATAGTCATACGGCGTACGTACACGCTGGGACAGCACGGCCATCGGCGTGTCATCGCCCATGGAGCCCACGGCCTCGTAGCCTTGCTCACCGAGCGGGCGCAGCACTTGGTCGCGCTCTTCGAACGTGACCTGGTACATCTTCATGTACTGCTTGAGCTGGTCGACGTCATAGAAA
>NZ_JABXGG010000090.1:0-242 GCF_022627875.1 Herbaspirillum sp. C7C8 | reverse complement strand
CGATTGCTCGGTGGGTGGTGCCGAGCTGAAGGCAGGGGAAATGGTCTTGATCCCGACGGCGGCGTTCGGGCTGGACGAGCGCCGGTTCGACAATCCAGGCACCGTTGATATCGAGCGTAAAGGCAAGATCAATGTGACCTTCGGTGGTGGTGCCCACCGTTGCCTCGGCTCGATGCTCGCCCGCGTCGAGCTGCGTGTATTCCTCGAAGAATGGCTGCCGCGTATTCCGGACTTCTCCATCA